>NZ_WUDQ01000275.1:0-4827 GCF_009827695.1 Paenibacillus sp. OT2-17
ATGGACCCAGGCAGACACGCTACCGGGAGAACTGCTTGTCACAGGGATGACACGTCATGTATGGTTGAACACCGAATGGAAGCCTGTTCGACTAGATCAGGCGCTACCTGAGCTGTACACTGCATTAAGGTTTGCTTTTACAGGCGGGGAGGGGCAGAAGTCATGATGATGCGTAAACGTCTATGGCTGTTGCTGCTGCTCATTCCTTTGGCGGAGCTGTACGGGTTTATATGGGTAAGTCATTGGATTGGAGCGGGCAAAACGATTTTACTCATCATTCTGACGACCCTAATCGGGGCTGCCATGATGCAATTTGAAGGTCGTAAGGTGATTGCCGATGCGAAAAATGAAATGAACCGGGGGCAAATGCCCGGCCGTAAAATGCTGGATGGATTATGTGTCTTTTTCGGTGGAAGCTTGCTGCTTATCCCCGGATTTTTAACAGATATTATTGGTTTTACGTTGGTATTCCCTTTAACACGAGCGTTGTACCGACGCTTTTTATTGAAGTGGCTGGAGAAAAAAATGAAAAACGGCAGTATTACGTTTCGGCGATTTTGACGTGAGCTGCCGTTTTTCCTATTGATCTAGCGGACTCTTCCAGCGAGAATATAGTTGCGCAAGTCCTGAATGACATTCGCGCGATTCAGTGCATCAACGACAATCAGTGATACAGGTCCGATAATTAGTCCTAAAACGCCAAACAGCTTGAGCCCGATGAACATACCGATGAGGGTGGGAAGCGGGTTCAAGCCCACGCTGCTGGCCAGCACCTTAGGCTCCACGATCTGTCGTCCAATCAACAGGATGATATAAAGGATCGACAATCCTACCCCTAGTGCCAAATTACCAGACATATACGCATACAGTATCCACGGAATCATCACAATGCCAACCCCCAAATAAGGTAGCAAGTCCACTAGCCCGATCATCAAACCGATGGTAAAGGCGGATTCCACACGCAATATGAACAGCCCAACAATGACTGTTAATGCCGTAATGGAGATGATAATAAACTGTGCACGCAAATAGCCGTACAGTGCTTTACGCAGATCGTGCCATATATCCGACAATGGTTTGCGAATCGTATCAGGAACCGTATTTGAGAGCATCCGACTATGTCGGTCCCAGTCCTTACTAATAAAAAAGGCTGCTAATACAATAACCATTAGAACTGCTCCCATATTAGGCAGAGAGGTTAGCAAGTTCAAAACTCCATTAAAAAATTGAGCGACTAGCGTAGTGACAGCCGAACTCACGGTTTGAGTTGTCTTATCAATATTACTGTTAATGGTATGTTGGTAATCCGGATTATCCCGGATAAAATGGTTAATTTCAATAATTACATTTTGAATCAAATCGCTTTGTGTCCAATCGATAAACAGACTTTTAAAACGCTCAATATGTCCGTCGAAAGTCATGGCCAACTTTATAACTTCTCGGACCATGCGGGTGATTGCCGCAGAAAGGATAATTGCAATTCCACCTAAATATACAAATAATGAGACCGTGACAGCCGTCCAACGTGGCATACGGGCTTTGTTACGCAGAAAACTAACCAGTGGATTCATGGCATAAGCCACAAGCCAGGCGAATAGGAAAGGATAGATGAGAGGGAAAAGCGCATATATGCCCAGTAACAGAGCTACAATCACGATTGCCACCCATATAGCACGAAATATGCGATTCAGGATTAATCGGCTCAAGCTCTCACGGCTCCTTTCTTATGCGATAGTTTTTCATAAAATAAATGCTCTACTATACATATGCGGGAAAGGGGGGAGACAAGACCTGTGTAAAAAAGTGCAAATAAATCAATATTTTTTGTAAGGGATTTCAAAAATTTATTTATGGAAGCGATAAAACATTTGAATGTGTTGGAATAGCCCTCAATGTTCACATAAACGACAAAATCCAGTATAGTGAAAGAAGGTTTAAATATTGACATATGGCGTTAACATTACTCAGCTATTTAAAAGACATATCTTACTTTTGAAAATGTTTACATTGCAAGTCCGTTCACAATGTTTTTACAAAGGAGAGATGTAACGATGACAGCGACTAAAGGTCTGGAAGGGATCGTAGCGACCACTTCCTCCATAAGCTCTATCGTAGATGGCGTTCTCACGTACCGGGGTTATAACATTGATGATTTGGCTGTTAACGCCGATTTTGAAGAGGTAGCTTATTTGTTGTGGTTTGGAAAATTACCTGATAAAGAGCAATTGCAGGAGCTTCGCAACCAGTTAAGCGAATACGCTGCTATTCCAGATGAAATTGTTACTCAATTAAAGTTATACCCGAAAAATTTGAGCACGATGGCTGCCTTGAGGTCAGCCGTATCGTCTCTCGCTTTGTATGACCCAGAGGCGGATGATATGTCGAGAGAGTCTAATGTGACTAAAACCGTCAAGCTTCAGGCGCAATTGCCCACCATTGTGGCAGCGATAGCACGTATACGAGAGGGCTTGGAGCCGATTGCGCCTAAAAAAGGTATTTCCATCGCTGAAAACTTTTTGTATCAGCTGACTGGCAAGGATCCAGAGGAGACGGCTATTAAAGCGTTCAATCAGGCTCTCGTGCTGCACGCCGATCATGAATTAAATGCTTCTACCTTTGCTGCGCGTGTAACGGTAGCCACATTGTCGGATATTTATTCTGGAATCACGTCTGCAATTGGAGCTTTAAAAGGACCACTGCATGGTGGGGCCAATGAGGCTGTGGCCAAAACGCTGGAGGAGATTGGTGGTTTGGATCAGGTGGACTCCTATATTCAGGCGAAACTGGATAACCGCGAAAAAATTATGGGCTTTGGACACCGAGTCTATAAAAACGGTGATCCGCGTGCCAAGCACTTGCACAAAATGTCCCGCGAGCTGGGGGAAATGAACGGTGACACAACGTTGTTTGATATGTCAGTTCGAATTGAAGGAATTGTAACAGGGCAAAAAGGCTTGAAGCCCAATGTGGATTTTTATTCTGCCTCTGTGTATACCCAACTGGGTATCAAGAGAGACCTGTTTACACCTATTTTTGCTGTGAGTCGTGTATCTGGATGGACCGCACACATTTTAGAACAGTATGAAAATAACCGCCTGATTCGTCCTCGCGCCGAATATACAGGTCCAATGGATCAAAAATATGTATCACCAGAGTTGCGCTAACCCCTTGTCGAAGGAAGATTGAGGTTGTATACCCTGAATTTAAAAAATAAGGTACAATAGAGGGGACGACGAGAGATGTACGTTTTTGTCAGTGATAAAGATCATGTCTTTCGTCCTGTACCCATTCATATCTGAGGAGGAAAAGGAACTTATGGCGAAATTTGAAAAGTTTGAGCTCCCAACTGAAGGCGAAAAAATTACGATTGATAACGGTCAACTACAGGTTCCGAACCATCCGGTAATTCCGTTTATCGAAGGTGACGGCACGGGTCGCGACATCTGGAAAGCTTCCAAACGCGTACTGGACGCAGCTGTAGAAAAAGCATATAACGGCAGCAAAAAGATTGCCTGGTATGAAGTATTCGCTGGTGAGAAAGCTTTCAATACATACGGCGAATGGCTCCCTAACGATACTTTGGAAGCCATCCGTGAGTATATTGTAGCCATCAAAGGACCACTTACGACACCTATTGGCGGTGGTATCCGTTCGTTGAATGTGGCATTGCGTCAAGAACTGGATTTATACGTATGTCTGCGTCCTGTTCGTTATTTTAACGGTGTTCCTTCTCCAGTGAAACGTCCTGAATTGGTAGACATGGTTATTTTCCGTGAGAACACAGAAGATATTTACGCGGGGATCGAGTATGCTGAAGGGTCCGAAGACGTGAAAAAGGTTATTCAGTTCCTCCAACAAGAGCTGGGTGTGAACAAAATCCGTTTCCCTGAAACCTCTGGTATTGGCATTAAGCCAGTTTCTTCCGAGGGTTCAAAGCGTCTGGTGCGGGCTGCCATTCAGTATGCTGTTGACCACGGACGCAAGAGTGTAACGCTCGTACACAAAGGTAACATTATGAAATTTACCGAGGGTGCCTTCAAAAACTGGGGTTATGAAGTGGCTGAGGAAGAATTTGCAGATAAAGTATTTACTTGGGCCCAATATGATGTAATCAAGGAAAAAGACGGTGAGGATGCGGCGAATGCAGCTCAAAAAGCAGCTGAAGATGCAGGCAAAATCATTATCAAGGATGCGATTGCTGATATTGCACTTCAGCAAGTACTGACTCGTCCTTCTGAATTTGATGTGATTGCTACGCTCAACCTGAACGGGGACTATCTGTCCGATGCTCTTGCTGCCCAAGTTGGTGGAATTGGTATTGCGCCAGGTGCGAACATTAACTATGTAACAGGGCATGCTATCTTTGAAGCTACACATGGTACAGCTCCAAAATACGCCGACAAAGACGTAGTGAACCCTGGTTCCGTAATTCTGTCGGGCGTAATGTTGCTTGAACACTTGGGTTGGCAAGAAGCGGCTGACCTGATTTACAAAGGGTTGGAGACGTCCATTAATAAGAAGATTGTAACTTATGACTTTGCTCGTCTGATGGATGGTGCTACACAAGTGAAATGCTCCGAGTTCGCAGATACCATTATTAGTAACCTGTAAGGAAGGGGAATACCACTTGTCCATTCAACGTAAAAAAATATCCATTGTTGGCGCCGGTTTTACCGGTGCCACTACCGCATTGCTGCTGGCTCAAAAGGAGCTAGGTGATATCGTACTCATCGATATTCCGCAACTAGAGAATCCGACCAAAGGCAAGGCGCTTGATATTTTGGAGGCCGGTCCGGTACAGGGATTTGACAGCCAGATCACGGGCAC
>NZ_WUDQ01000276.1:0-4819 GCF_009827695.1 Paenibacillus sp. OT2-17
CGATTGTCTACCCATATAAAAATCGTACCCTCCATTGCAACATCCGACTCGCCTCTAAACAAGAAATTGAGCATGTTAGGTAAATCATCTTTTCCTGAGGGATACATTGATCCGTTTTACAAATTGTACATCATCCTTTTGAAAAACGATAATATCCCCCCCATGGAATTCGTTCTCCTTATCAAAATGCTTACCTACTGCCCAATGGTGAGAACAAAAATGTCCCAGATGGCTACATTACTCCCCTTGATAATAAAAATCAATGAATCTTTTCGTCAAAGGATTAAACTTATCAAAGCGTTTGCGATGCGGTAAAAAGCCTGACTTATGTACTTGTTCTGCTAGTGTTTCTACATGTTCAAATCGCTTGAAAAAGGGCAACGCGAAAGTGTAGATATCTTCAATAATCTCTTGGATCACCCGTTCTCTTTCTGCTTCTGTGGACACAAGGTAATCCCTGTTTCCCGTATATTTCTTGGTCAGAGCAATCAGCTCACTGTGAAAACAAGCCCCAGTACTATACTTCTTTTTTATTCTTTTGGATTCTACGATAATATAAACTTTTAATGCACCATATTTCGTCGCACCGAAACAAATTTCAAATATAAATTCCTTGGTTTCTTTTTTCAAAACTTTTCTGCTTTTCAGATATTTAAAATCATTCAAAAATGGTGTAGCTATGATTTTTTCTATCGCTAACTGACGTAGGTCACTTGCTTTAAGTTCAGTCTTATTGTCCATGATGTCACTCCAACCCAAAGAATTTCCCACCATTATATCATATCTTTCCAATTACAGATTCCTCATATCTCCACCCTTTAATCACAATATATTAATAAAAAAAGAAAAAAGCCGCTCACAATAGATCAGCTAGTTCCTCTGAAACATAAAAAGCAGTATACGAATTATACTTTGAATTTACCAATTTGCCCTTGCAGATCCTCTGCCATCGTAGACAGGTTTCTTGCAGATGAAGCAATTTCCTCCATGGACGCCAGCTGTTCCTGAGTTGCGGCAGATACGTGTTGTGTCCCTGCTGCGGCTTCCTCAGCAATCGCTGAAATTTGTCTGACAAAACCAACAATCTCATCTGTACTTGCAGACATTTGTTCTGATCCGGCAGAAACCTCTTCAATTTCACTGGCCACTTTATTTACGGTTTCCTGAATTAGTTCAAAGGATGCGCCTGCATTTTGTACAACTTCACGACCTGTCATGACATCCTTCCCGTTAGACGCTACCGCCTCAATAGCATGGGTAGTATCCTTTTGAATCAATCCCACTAGCTCCGTAATTTGTTGAGCTGAATGAGCCGATTGTTCAGCCAACTTGCGAACTTCGCCTGCAACTACAGCAAATCCACGACCATGTTCTCCTGCACGGGCCGCTTCAATCGCAGCGTTCAAGGCAAGAAGGTTGGTCTGACTAGAAATATTGGTGATAACATCAATGATCTTGCCAATTTCGTCTGAGCGCTCTCCCAATCCAGCCATGAGATCTGCCAATCCATTCATCGAATCATTCACGGCATTCATCTGCGTAACTGCCTGTTGAATCATCTGGTTACCTTCAGCCGATTTATGGGCCGCATCTTGCGCAGATGCGAATACATTTTGCGCGCGGATGGCAATTTGCTCAACACCGATAGACATTTCCTCAATAGCTTGGGACGATTTCGTCACCATATCTACCTGGTCTCCTGTTCCAGTAGCTACTTCTTGCACCGTTTCGGTTATTTGTGCAGAAGCTTGGCTATTTTGCTCTGCACTGGCCGTCAATTCTTCTGAGGAAGTGGTTACCAACTCAGTCGTCTTACTCACAGATTGAATCAGTTGGCGAAGGTTCTCAACCATGACATTGAAGGAATGTGCCAACGTACTGATCTCGTCCTTGCCCTTCACAATGATAGCTTCACTTGTAAGATCACCCGATGCAATACTTTCAGCAGCACGACTGATCCGCAAGATAGGTTTAGAAATAATTTGAGCTATGATGATTGCCATGATCAATGCTAATATAACGGCTGCTATACTCAAAACGATGACCAATTGTCTCCCTGAAATAAAGTTGTCAACAGCTTCTTTCGTAGTCTGTTTAGATCCATCTGCATTCAATTTAATGAGCTGACTGATCATATCGTTTGAACTATACCATAACTTATAGGACTCTTGATGAAGGATGCTTGATTGAGCATAATCATTAGCTTTACCTGCTTCGATCACTTCAGGCAACTTATTCAGATACTCTGTATAAGTTTTGGAGAATTCTTCATACATTTCACGTTCTTTAGGGGTAGCAATTAATTTTTCGTATGTTTTGCGGCCGTCCTCAACCTTTTTTAAAACCTTATCATATTCGGCCTGGACCTTCTCCATTTCCTCTGGGTCACGTTCTACAATAATGTTTAATGAAATCCGCTCTACATCAGATACATCACCATTTAGTGTTCCCAGTATGGTCACACTTGGCATCCAATGGCTATCAATTGCCATCGAAGTGTCACCTAGGTTTTTCATTTTTGAGATAGATACTGTACTAATCACGATCAAAAGGATTATTACCGCTAAAAAACCCAATATCAATTTTGTTCGAATGTTAAATTTCATATATTCGCTCCTCAGTTCTCTTTATATTAGATACTATATCGACAAGAAACGACACTTTGTTTATATCAAAATTAAAGAGAATTTCAGAACTGTTTACAAAAGGAAAATTTCCCTTCGTGATGGTTGGTGCAACTGATTCAGGTTTATTTTATAACCTCGTGGAGAGCATTATGTTTTATAATCCCCAACAATTGTACCGCCATATAGGGAGGGAGATGCTGAGAATCTTTATTCACTTATTCCATCAAACTTATAAGTTTTAAAAAAAGGATACCCAGAAACGGGTATCCCTTTATGTTTTACTTCCTAGCAATCACCATAAATCGTTCTGAATTTGTCCTTATTCCTATTTGGGTTTGATTGTCTATAATAAATTGTTGGAGTATTTGAAAATCAATTTCTTTTTCTCCGAAGTTAGAAATAGTCGGAGTGTGTTTCAAGAGGAATATTAAGTCTGCAGGAGTCTGATAATATTCGTTTGCATTGAATTCAAATGACTGTATATCGTTAAAGCCCGCATCACTTAATTCGGTAATATATTTAGCTTTTAACGAGTCTTTCTTAGCACCCCAAGCCTGTCCTCTTCCAAACGCTTCTTTAATATTTAATTTGTCGTTTTCGCTTACTTGCTGTGTCAGGAACATACCACCCTTTACTAACACCTTTGCTATCTCTTTTGCATAAAAACATGAATGTCGAGAAGAGATTACATTAAAGAAGTTCTCAGGAAAATTTAGATTTTCAGCATCCATCTGGAGAAAACGAACATTTGCTATGTCTGATTCAGCAGAATTCTTGGTTGCTGTTTCAATCATTCCGGTGGAATGGTCAATCCCAACTAGAAGTAATGCAGAATCTGCTATTGATAAAATTGCTTCCCCGCCGCCAGTACCGATATCAAGCAATATATCCGACTTCTTGCATGTCTTCGCCACTTCATTGTAGAAGTCCCATTTTACTCCTTTGGAGATACATTTCACATTGCTGAAATCCCATCCGTTGATTTTTCCAACCTTATCATAAAACTCTTTATATTCTATTGAATTCATTTTTCTTCCACCTTCCAATTAAGGATAAAAACTACGAGTTAGCAGACCGATATCATTCAGAATTTTAGTTTTTGTAGCCAAAAGGATAGACTTCTCCCTTGACGGCTGGTACGCGTTTTTTCCAGCCCGGAAACTAAATACCTCGAACAATACGGAATGACATCCGATTCACCTCATTTGAAAGATTGTTTTAATTATATTTCTTATAGAGCTTGTCGATCAAGCAATAGTTCAATAACAATTCCAACTCTCTCCCTTGGTAGAACGACGACTGATAGCAATGAAATGACGATAATTGAAGAAAACTTTAAATTGTCCAGTTGAAATTGAAAATCGTTCATAAAAAATACCGCTCCTTTACTGGTTCTTGGAAGAACCAATAAAAAGGCGGTATTAGTTTTCTACTATTCAGAAGTTTATCGGTAATCTGGGCGGCTGTTTTGGAGATTAGAAGCCATCCCTGCAATTATCATTGATAAACGTCAAACCCCAAAAATCCCTTGCTTCATCAATCATTCTGACTCTTTCAGGACACCTTATTCTCAATCCGCAGCTTATCTGACACCATCGCTATGAATTCACTATTGGTTGGTTTGGACTTACTGATATTAATAGTGTAACCAAACAGATGTGAAATGCTGTCGATATTTCCTCGGGTCCATGCTACCTCGATAGCATGACGAATGGCGCGTTCTACGCGAGATGCCGTCGTTTTGAACTTTTCGGCGATTGCCGGATATAATGTTTTGGTGATGGCTCCCAAGATTTCGATATTATTGTACACCATCGTAATGGCTTCGCGTAAATATTTATAGCCCTTGATGTGAGCTGGTACACCAATTTCATGTATGATGGCCGTGATACTGGCATCCAGGTTTTTCGTCTTACCCATAGGTACTACGTTGGACCGCATGGATGAAATGGTTACCGGACTGCTGCTAACTAACTGCGGTCCCACCAATTGGCGAACACGGTTAGCCAGCACTTCCATGTCAAACGGCTTCAAAATATAATAAGATGCCCCGAGCTGTACGGCCCTCTGTGTAATATTTTCTTGACCGAATGCAGTCAGCATAATGATTTTCGGCTGTGGAGTCAGGTTCATTTCTCTCAAACGCTCCAACACACCGAGACCATCCAGGTGAGGCATAATAATATCTAAAA
>NZ_WUDQ01000277.1:0-4798 GCF_009827695.1 Paenibacillus sp. OT2-17
GGGAAATGTTGATGATTAACGTCACTATTTGGAATGAATTTTTGAACGAAAAGTTGAATGATGAAGCCAAACAGATATATCCTGACGGGATACACAAAGCGTTGGCTGACGGCCTGGCAGGAGAGGGATTTGCCATTCGAACAGCTACTCTTCGTGACGATGCCGAGCATGGTTTGGGAGAAGAGATCCTGAATTCCACAGATGTGCTGCTGTGGTGGGGGCATAAAGCCCACGATCAGGTGAGCGATGAAGTTACTGCGCGTGTTGTAAAGCGAGTGCAGGAAGGAATGGGCTTGATCGTGCTGCACTCGGGCCATTTTTCAAAGCCATTCAAAGCCCTAATGGGCACTAGCTGTGATCTGAAATGGAGGGTGGCAGGTGAACAGGAGATTATTTGGTCGGTGAATCCGTCACATCCTATTACAGAAGGCATAGACGCCAAAATTTTGTTGAAGCAGGAAGAGATGTATGGCGAGTTCTTTGATATTCCAGCGCCGGATGAATTGGTATTTGTTAGTAACTTTGAAGGCGGCGAAGTATTTAGAACCGGATGTACTTTCCGCCGAGGTAGCGGTAAGATATTCTATTTCCGCCCAGGTCATGAGACCTATCCGACTTATTACCAGCCTGATATTTTGAAAGTTATCGCCAACAGCATTCGTTGGACTTCTCCGACAAGTATCAACAAACCAATATATGGTAGAAGTGAACCTGTAAGACCTCTCGGTGGAGTGTTGGTATAATAACAATCATCACATTTTGATGAGCTGTATAATGAACAGATTGATAGGCGGAACCTCTAGGGATTCCGCCTTTTTGTATTTAACGATTTAGACATATACCTGCTGTGTTGGTTTGTTGTATAATCAGTTTTGGTCATGGCAACTTTATCAGCGCAGGTATTTAATTTAAGAAGAAAGTGTTTTCTTTCGGGATAAAGTATGCTAAAATGATATATACTAACAAAAGGAAAGCTTTATCAAACCGAAATGCAAAAGAAGGTGAAAAATTTGGAGAGTCAACCGCAATTTACAAAAATGTGTCCGCGTTTTGAAACCGCCTTTTCATGTTTGGGTAAGCGTTGGAATGGATTAATTATTCAATCCATGATGAGCGGTCCTAAGCGGTTTAAGGATATTTCCAATCTGATTCCCACAATGAGTGACAAAATGTTATCAGAACGGATGAAAGATTTGGAAAATGAAGGAATTCTTACACGTCATGTATATCCGGAAACTCCTGTCCGCATTGAATACGAGCTAACAACCAAAGGCCGTGCACTTCAGCCGGTTATGGAACAGATTCAATTTTGGGCTGAGGAATGGATTAGATGAGCACCAAACTAAATAAGCGTTTCTCATAGCAAAACAGCCTTTTCCTAGGAAAAAGGCTGTTTTTTATTTTGTGTATAGGACTACTTATCCATTTTACAGAAATGATCTGCATAGGCAGCACGGCTTAATAGCCTTTGACGCGCCCTGCAACTGAGAATAATCCTGCTGTTGCACGGCGGGGCACACGGGTTTGAATATCCAGCGCGGCCGAACGGAATGTACCCAAGCAGGAATGGCAAAGTCTTCCTGCATAAATGGGGGAACGGCAGGATTCACAAGGATAATCAAGCTGACTGTATGTGGAGGGAAACTTGCCTGCTCTTACCCAATCTGTGAGCAATTCTATAGGTGTGCCGGTTACGTCACTGAGCTGACGAGTATGTGTAGAAGGATGCTTCCATAGATAGTTAGAACAGCGGTCCAAGAATATATTTTCTTCCTGAATACATGAACTACACAGGTTTCTAAGGTTTTGACGAAAAACGGAACCGCATTTTGGGCAATTAGAAGTATGTATCTCCATAGAAACCAGTCCTTTGTATCGAAATATAGTGAAATTTTAAAATTTATTAGTTATATATTACTATGACCTTATACCTATATCAATCTTTATTTATGGAATCTCTGATCTTTAAGTGTATGTTGAAATCTGTGTTGACATTACTTTGTTACTTATGTATTATTACTTACATAAAGTTACTTAATGAATAAAATAAACTATTGATGATAAGGGGATCTTTATATGATGCCATCTTTATTTTTGGCCCACGGCTCACCGATGCTTGCTATTGAACAGACGGACTATACTTCATTTTTAGAGCAACTGGGGAAAAGCATTCGCCCTAAAGCGGTTGTTATCTTTACTGCTCATTGGGAAGCGCAAACGTTGACGATCAGTTCGATGGATGACGTGTACGATACCATTTATGATTTTGGCGGTTTTCCACCGGAACTGTACACGGTGAAATATCCAGCACATGGTTCTGTGGAACTGGCCAATAAGCTGGAAAAATTATATGAACAAAAGGGCATTGACGTACAAACTGACCGGGTGAGGGGACTGGATCATGGATCCTGGACATTGTTGCATCGTATGTATCCTGAGGCAGACATTCCGGTAGTTCAGATCTCAGTAAATCCATATCTTTCGCCCAAAGCACAATATGCCATTGGTGAAGTGCTGCGTGGACTGGGAGAACAAGATATTCTGGTCATTGGCAGTGGAGTGACTGTTCATAATCTGCGTATCGTCAAATGGGGGGAAACGAAAACAGAACCTTGGGCTATAGATTTTGATGATTGGATTATTGAAAAAGTTCAAAGTAGAGATATAGAGGCTTTGGACCACTATGAAAGCGAAGCACCGTATGCTCGCCAGGCCGTACCAAGAGCAGAGCACTTTGTACCGTTGTTTATTGCAATGGGGAGTGGCAATCCTGCAAACAAAGCCAAGGTCATCCATAGAAGCTATGAGATGGGGAATTTAAGTTATCTATGCTTACAGTTTTAAAAAGTGTGTTGCCAGAAGAAGGACTAGTGTTAAAATGCTTCGCAACTGCTTCTGTATAAGTAGAGGAATGGAAATAAATTAGGAAGTGTTATAAGCTATAATGGCTTATAACACTCCCTTTTACATAAAAAACGATTTATTATATGCGGCAAATCTCACGAGGGCACAATTCACAATGACATACGCCTTGCAGCATTTCCAAATCCTTGACAACAATCATGCCATTATCATATTCAACTGCATTTTTCTTACGTAGATCACTAAGCATCCGGTTTACGCTTTCCCGAGTCGCACCGATCATATTTGATAAGTCAGTATGAGTAATTTTTTTATGAATCAGGATATGTTCGCCGTGAGGCTCACCATAGGTATTGCATAGACGGATGAGTGTTGAACATAAAGCGCCAGGCTTGCCGTACATCATCAAATCGCGGAACTTAGTCTGAGTAATGCGATGATGCGAACCCATCCATTTCATAAAGTCAATCGCAAAATCACAATGCTGGCAAATAAGTAGCTCCAGATCTGTATGATCGATTACGCCAATATCACTGTCTTCCAGAACCTCAGCAGAAAAGGAATGCTTAGTACCGAAAAATGGATCGGCTTGACCAACAAGATCGCCGCTTTGATACATATATAGAATAAGTTCCTTACCCTCATCCGTTGTTTTGGTTACTTTCACGCGTCCGCGCTTAATATAAAACAGCTTATCCGCTGTATCTCCTTCCCAGAACAGATGCGAGCTTTCTGGCATAACTCGATCTTTCATCGTCACTTGCAACCGGTTGAAGCTGGCCTCCGAGAAGCAACAGGTGTTGCCGCGGGCTTCCATTACATTTGTAGGGTTTCTCATCGTCCATTTCCCCTTTGTATCCTATGTTTTTTATCTGCAACTTGATCAATTCAAATTCATTATATACCTGCGCAATGCGTTTTTGGGGCAAGAAGAGGGGGTAAAAGTGGCAGAATTCCAAACTTTGTGATTTAATTCACTTCATAAAATAAAATTTTAAATAGATTGTGAAAAAAATCACAATATATCTTGAAAAGCTGTGTTACGATCAGTGCGTGAACAAGAGATAGTACACGAGATAACAGGAGGATGAGGGAAATGGCTGTTAAAAACGAGGTTATCCAAAAAGAGCAAAGCGCAGAGCAGTATATTCAAACGCTGATTGACCGGGGGAACCGGGCACAGCAAGCTTTCATGAGTATGAATCAGGAACAGATTGACGAAATCGTACAAGCTATGGCACTCGCAGGGATGGATAAACACATGTACCTGGCGAAGTTGGCTGTTGAAGAAACAGGACGCGGTGTGTACGAGGACAAAATCACCAAAAACATGTTTGCAACAGAATATGTCTATCATAGTATCAAAAATGAAAAAACCGTCGGTGTCATTGAAGACAATGATTTTGACAGTTTTCAAAAGATAGCAGAGCCAGTCGGCATTATCATGGGGATCACTCCAGTGACAAACCCGACTTCGACTACGATGTTCAAAGCGTTGATTGCCATTAAAACACGTAACCCAATCATTTTCGGTTTCCATCCATCTGCTCAATCGTGTAGTGCGGAAGCAGCCCGCGTCTTGCTCGAAGCAGCCGTCAAACATGGTGCTCCAGCTGATTGTATTCAATGGATTGAAGCTCCATCGATGGATAAGACAAATTCACTCATGAATCACCCGGATGTGGCTCTGATTCTGGCAACTGGTGGATCAGGCATGGTTAAGGCGGCATATAGCTGCGGTAAACCTGCTCTGGGTGTAGGTCCAGGTAACGTGCCTTGCTTTATTGAAAAAACAGCAGACATCAAGCAGGCCGTGAACGATCTTATCCTCTCTAAATCTTTTGACAACGGTATGATTTGTGCTTCCGAGCAAGCGGTTATTATCGAAGAGCCAATCTTCGAACAAGTGAAAAAATTGATGATCGCTAACGGCTGC
>NZ_WUDQ01000278.1:0-2500 GCF_009827695.1 Paenibacillus sp. OT2-17
TTTAGGATAAGCCCTCGACCGATTAGTATTGGTCAGCTCCATGCATTACTGCACTTCCACCCCCAACCTATCTACCTCGTCGTCTTCAAGGGGTCTTACTAATTGGGAAATCTCATCTTGAGGGGGGCTTCACGCTTAGATGCTTTCAGCGCTTATCCCTTCCGTACATAGCTACCCAGCGGTGCTCCTGGCGGAACAACTGGTACACCAGCGGTACGTCCATCCCGGTCCTCTCGTACTAAGGACAGCTCCTCTCAAATTTCCTACGCCCACGACAGATAGGGACCGAACTGTCTCACGACGTTCTGAACCCAGCTCGCGTACCGCTTTAATGGGCGAACAGCCCAACCCTTGGGACCTACTTCAGCCCCAGGATGCGATGAGCCGACATCGAGGTGCCAAACCTCCCCGTCGATGTGGACTCTTGGGGGAGATAAGCCTGTTATCCCCAGGGTAGCTTTTATCCGTTGAGCGATGGCCCTTCCATGCGGTACCACCGGATCACTAAGCCCGACTTTCGTCCCTGCTCGACTTGTAGGTCTCGCAGTCAAGCTCCCTTCTGCCTTTGCACTCTTCGAATGATTTCCAACCATTCTGAGGGAACCTTGGGGCGCCTCCGTTACTCTTTAGGAGGCGACCGCCCCAGTCAAACTGCCCACCTGACACTGTCCTCGCACCGGATCACGGTACCAAGTTAGAACCTAGATACGATCAGGGTGGTATCCCAAGGATGCCTCCCTTCAAGCTGGCGCTCAAAGTTCAACGGCTCCCACCTATCCTGTACAGATCGTACCCAAATTCAATATCAAGCTGCAGTAAAGCTCCATGGGGTCTTTCCGTCTTGTCGCGGGTAACCTGCATCTTCACAGGTATTAAAATTTCACCGGATCTCTCGTTGAGACAGCGCCCAAGTCGTTACGCCATTCGTGCGGGTCAGAATTTACCTGACAAGGAATTTCGCTACCTTAGGACCGTTATAGTTACGGCCGCCGTTTACTGGGGCTTCGGTTCATAGCTTCGCCCGAAGGCTTACCACTCCCCTTAACCTTCCAGCACCGGGCAGGCGTCAGCCCGTATACTTCGCCTTGCGGCTTCGCACAGACCTGTGTTTTTGCTAAACAGTCGCTTGGGCCTTTTCACTGCGGCCCCCTCGGGCTATTCACCCTACCGAGGCACCCCTTCTCCCGAAGTTACGGGGTCATTTTGCCGAGTTCCTTAACGAGAGTTCTTCCGCGCGCCTTAGAATTCTCTTCTCGCCTACCTGTGTCGGTTTGCGGTACGGGCACCTTCTCCTGGCTAGAGGCTTTTCTTGGCAGTCTGAGATCATGACCTTCGCTACTACAATTTTCGCTCCCCATCACAGCCCAGCCTTACGATGTGCGGATTTGCCTACACACCAGCCTCACTGCTTAGACGGACATCCATCAGTCCGCGTCACTACCCTACTGCGTCACCCCATCGCTCATAACGGATTACGGTGGTACAGGAATTTCGACCTGTTGTCCTTCGACTACGCCTATCGGCCTCGCCTTAGGTCCCGACTTACCCTGAGCGGACGAACCTTCCTCAGGAACCCTTAGGCTTTCGGCGGATCTGATTCTCACAGATCTTTTCGTTACTCATACCGGCATTCTCACTTGAATGCAGTCCAGCGCTCCTTACGGTACACCTTCAACCCGCATTCAACGCTCCCCTACCCCTGATGCAAGCATCAAGCCATAGCTTCGGTGGTGTGTTTAGCCCCGTTACATTTTCGGCGCAGAGTCACTCGACCAGTGAGCTATTACGCACTCTTTCAATGGTGGCTGCTTCTAAGCCAACATCCTGGTTGTCTGTGCAACTCCACATCCTTTCCCACTTAACACACACTTGGGGACCTTAGCTGATGGTCTGGGCTGTTTCCCTTTCGACAATGGATCTTAGCACTCACTGTCTGACTCCCGGAACTAAATCTATGGCATTCGGAGTTTGACTGAGCTTGGTAACCCTTGCGGGCCCCGCACCCAATCAGTGCTCTACCTCCACGATTCTTTTTTCCGAGGCTAGCCCTAAAGCTATTTCGGGGAGAACCAGCTATCTCCGGGTTCGATTGGAATTTCTCCGCTACCCCCACCTCATCCCCGCATTTTTCAACATGCGTGGGTTCGGGCCTCCAGTGCGTGTTACCGCACCTTCACCCTGGACAGGGGTAGATCACCCGGTTTCGGGTCTACGTCCACGTACTCAAGATCGCCCTATTCAGACTCGCTTTCGCTGCGGCTTCAGCTCTTCACCTTAACCTTGCACGGGAACGTAACTCGCCGGTTCATTCTACAAAAGGCACGCCATCACCCATAAATAGGGCTCTGACTTCTTGTAAGCACACGGTTTCAGGATCTATTTCACTCCCCTTCCGGGGTGCTTTTCACCTTTCCCTCACGGTACTGCTTCACTATCGGTCGCCAGGGAGTATTTAGCCTTGGCAGATGGTCCTGCCGGATTCATACGGGGTTTCACGTGC
>NZ_WUDQ01000279.1:0-4772 GCF_009827695.1 Paenibacillus sp. OT2-17
CAACACTGATCGTCTTTCTTTAATTCAAGCATTTCGTTGTATATACCACTGGAAGAATAAAGGGTTTGTTGTCCCTCAATCGCTAGATAAATATCAAATACCCGTATATCCTCAGGTTTTTTCTTTAATTTGAACCCACCCTTGACACCAGGTACAGAAGTAATCAAATCGGAACTAACCAATTTTCGTAACAGTTTATGAAAATAAGTAGGTGAAGCACCTAACTGCTGGCTGATGGCCTCCCCAGGTAAAACGGCTTTGTCCGGCAGCATCGTGAGTAGAAGAAGAGCGTAGACAGATTGTTCGACACCTGTTTTCATATGCACTAGCAATCACCTCAATATTTATAACCAGGCTAATGTGGATAAACATTATCCACATATATTGCATAATAGATGAGCTTATTATAAAAGTAAACTGTTTTTTGATAAAAACTAAAAATTTAAATCATTTGCAATTCATAACGGAACACATTATCATAATTGACGTATCAATTGATGGGTCAAAGAATTAAGACGTTGAGGGAAATATGTAAAATAATATTTTGACAGGGGGTTTATATATAATGACTACGCGTAACGTTGCACTATCTATATTAGATCTTGCACCTGTCATTGAAGGCGGCACTCCTGCCGATTCCTTCCGCGACACGGTGGATCTTGCCCAGCATGCTGAACAATGGGGGTACCATCGGTACTGGCTAACGGAGCATCATAACATGCAGGCGGTCGCCAGTGCGGCTACGTCCGTGATCATCGGGCATGTAGCTGCACATACAGACAAGATTCGGGTCGGTTCAGGCGGTATTATGCTGGCTAACCATGCTCCACTCATGATTGCAGAGCAGTTTGGAACCCTAGAGTCGCTCTATCCGGGACGAATTGATCTGGGACTTGGCCGGGCTCCAGGCACGGATCAACCCGCGATGAGGGCACTGCGGCGAGGGCTTCACAGTACTGGGGAAGATTTCCCCGAGCAATTGAATGAACTGCGTTCTTACCTGAATCCAGCGCTAAACGGAGCCGTTCCGGGAGTAAGAGCGATTCCTGGAGAGGGGCTGGACATTCCCATCTGGTTACTGGGATCAAGCGGATTCAGCGCACAGCTGGCAGGTCAGCTTGGGTTGCCGTTCGCGTTCGCCAGCCACTTTGCCCCGGCTCATTTGTTACAGGCTTTAGAGTTGTATCATCGCAATTTTCGGCCATCCAAAGCACTGGATAAGCCATATGTGATGGTCGGTGTTAATGTGCTTGTTGCAGATTCTGATGAGGAAGCAAAATGGCTCTTTACTTCACAAGAACAGCAGTTTCTAAATGTGCTGCGCGGGCACAGCGGAGGACTGAAGCCACCAGTGGATGACATGGAAAAGCTTTGGAGTGAGCACGAGAAGGAGATGGTTCGTGGTAATATGCTGGGGTATTCAGCCATCGGCAGTCCTGACACCGTCAAGCAAAAGATGGATTTGATAATCGACCAGACGAGAGCCAATGAGCTGATTACAACCTCTCAGGTATATGACCATCAAGCGCGCCTGCGCTCGTATGAGCTGCTAGCCAAAGTGATGCGTATAGTTGGGTAATTAGATGAGTTAAACAAATGAGGCTGTGCCAGAAAGGTTCTTATAACCGATTCTGACATGGCCTTTATTTTCTGCGTGGAAATGATCGTTTTACAATGAATATATCCGTTTTATAGATGGGTAAAAATTAAAATTTATTTTTGATTATTTTTGTATTACTTATTTTCAAATTAAAACAAAAGTGTTATAGTCTCCATAAACAAAGAATAACCACTTTAATAAAGCCTTTCAAAACTAAAACTAAACTTGGAGGTCTTTTTCCTATGGTACAAAGTCTGTGGATTTCTTCACAAGCATCTGAGCAGAAAAGCACGCTGGAACAGCTCGTATACCGTTCTAACCTGATTGGCACAGATAGGAGTGTGTGCAACTGGGGAGGCGGCAACACTTCGGTCAAAACGATGATACAAGATTTTCGTGGGCGTGAAGTAGAAGTGATGTACGTTAAGGGCAGCGGTTCCGATCTCGCAACAATGAAAGCGCATAACTTCACAGGGCTTCGTATGGAGGATATTCGTCCTTTATTTGAAAGGGAAGATATGTCTGACGAGGATATGGTCGCATATTTGGCGAACTGTATGATAGATGCCAAGCATCCACGGGCTTCAATTGAGACGCTATTGCATGCTTTTCTGCCTTTTAGACATGTGGATCATACACACCCGGACGCGATTATTAGCTTGTGCTGTGCGCACAACGGCAAGGAAATCGCTAAGGAAATTTTCGGTGACCGTTTTGTATGGGTGCCTTATATCCGTCCTGGCTTTAAGCTATCGAAAATGATTGCCCAAGGTGTACTCGATCATCCACAAGCTGAATTGGTATTGATGGAAAAGCATGGTCTGGTTACGTGGGGAGAGACATCCGAAGCTGCTTATGCGAAAACAATCGAAATCATTCAAGAAGCAGAAAGCTATATTAAAGCTCGTCAAGAGGAAAAGCAGGCATTTGGAGGCACAAAATATAAAGCGCTTACTTATAAAGAACGCCGTAGCATTGCATCCCAGGTCATGCCATCCGTCCGTGGTGCAGTCAGTGATGAGAAAAAGATGATCCTCACCTTTGATGTCGCGGAGGATGTGTTGGAGTTTGTGAACGGCCGGGATTCTGCTGCTTTATCCCAGGTCGGGGCTGCGTGCCCGGATCATCTGGTCCATACCAAGATGAAGCCACTCTATGTAGATTGGACACCGGATGTGGAGGATGTAGAGGGCTTGAAAGTTAAGCTTGCCGAGGGTATAGCAGCCTATAAGGAGCAGTATCAAGCTTATTTCGAGCGCAATCGGCATGAGGGAGATGTTATGTTTGAGGCTGCGCCACGTGTAATTTTGATTCCGGGTATTGGTATGATCAACACAGGAAAAAGCTGGAGCAACGCGCAGGTAAGCGGCGCCTTGTATCATCGGGCTATTGCTGTCATGCGAGGAGCAACGGCGTTAGGAGAGTTTGTTTCACTCAGCGAGAACGAGTCATATAACGTGGAATATTGGCCGCTGGAGCTTTATAAGCTGTCACTCGCGCCAGTAGAAGCTGAATTTTCCCGTAAAATTGCGTTCATTACAGGCGGTGCAGGCGGAATTGGCAGTGCAACCGCACGTCGTTTGGTGGATGAAGGCGCACATGTCGTACTGGCAGATCTGAATCTGGAAGGCGCGCAAAAGGTAGCCGCAGAGATAAATAGTAGCTACGGAGAAAATCGTGCCATCGCCGTAAAAATGGATGTGACGCAGGAGGAGCAAATTCAGGCTGCCTATGCAGAAACGGCATTGACCTATGGCGGTGTAGATACCATCGTCAACAATGCAGGCCTTGCTACATCCAGTCCGTTCGATGAAACATCGTTAAAGGAATGGAATTTAAATGTGAATGTGCTGGGAACGGGTTAT
Organism: Paenibacillus sp. OT2-17; assembly: GCF_009827695.1. Lineage (NCBI taxonomy): Bacteria > Bacillati > Bacillota > Bacilli > Caryophanales > Paenibacillaceae > Paenibacillus > Paenibacillus sp. OT2-17. The sequence goes on from NZ_WUDQ01000279.1 coordinate 3,466, forward strand.
TTTCTGGTTGCACGAGAAGCGTTCAAGCTCATGAAGGAGCAGACACTTGGCGGCAGCATGGTGTTCGTCGGTTCCAAAAACTCGGTCTACGCAGGAAAAAATGTAACAGCCTACAGCTCGGTCAAGGCGCTGGAAGCGCATTTAGCCCGTTGTATTGCCGCAGAAGGCGGTGAATATGGTATCCGTGTGAACACCATTTTGCCGGATGCCATTCTGCAAGGCTCGGCAATCTGGAACTCCAATTGGCGCAACGAGCGCGCTGCCGCCTACGGGATTGAGCCCGACCAGCTGGAGGAACATTACCGCAAACGGACGACGCTGCTGGTCAACATTTACCCGCAGGATATCGCCGAGGGCATTGCCTTTTTCGCCTCATCCAAGGCTGAGAAAACGACAGGTTGTATGCTGACCATCGACGGTGGCGTCCCTGCAGCATTTACGCGCTAGCCGAATTAAAATGAACCTATGTAAGCGATAGACTCATTTCAACGGCTCAACACTTAGGATTATAATGAACTAATTTAATGTACTAATCTATTTCACTAATCCAAGCCACATGACGATAGTTTCGAAGGGCTTATACACACTAACACTTTAAAAATAGAAGTGACTTTATGGGTGGTCAGCAGCAGAGCGGGCGGAATTGTTCTGAAGAAACGATGTGTTCGCCTTTGCAACGGGATTTTAACCTTATCATGTGTTATAAAATGAAAAATCCCGTTGCAACAGCGATCGGAAGAACAATCCGCACGCGAAGCGGCCTCCCGTAACTCACTTCATTTTCCAAGGAGGAACCACGATGAGTGACAAAGCGTACGCCTTATTCGAGGAGCAACAGCAACAACGGGGCATTGACCTGGAGCAAGTAAAGGCAAAGCTGAAAGCGCTTAGCATAGAAACACCATCCTGGGGATATGGCGACTCAGGTACACGGTTTAAAGTCTTTCAGAAAACGGGCGTGCCGCGTGATCCGTTCGAAAAGCTGGAGGATGCCGCGCAGGCTCATGCCGTGACAGGCTTATGTCCATCCGTTGCGATCCACATTCCGTGGGATACAGTAGACAATTACGGCAAGCTTCGCAGTCATGCCGAAAGCTTGGGACTACAGATTGGGGCCGTGAATCCCAACCTGTTTCAAGACGAGGACTACATGCTCGGCAGTGTCACCAATGTAGACCCGGCCATCCGCCGCAAGGCCATCAACCATTTGCTGGAATGCGTGGATATTGCGAAGGAAACGGGCTCTAACGATTTTAGCTTATGGTTCGCAGACGGAACGAATTATCCCGGCCAGGGGGACATTCGCA
>NZ_WUDQ01000027.1:0-27354 GCF_009827695.1 Paenibacillus sp. OT2-17
CGTATGTGAATGCTCGTGATGGTGATCATGGTCATCATAGCTGTGAGCATGGACATGCTCATGAGTGTGATCGTGGCTGTGTGTATGGTGATCATGATGATCGTGCTCATGTGCATGATGATGATGTTCATGGTCGTGCTCATGCTCATGATGGTGAGCGTGGTCATGATCGTGGTGATGATGGTGGTGCTCCTGCGCCTCCAGACGGAACTGGCAGTTATCACAATTGGCCGTAACCTTGCCAAACAAGCCTTCCTTAGCTCGCTCCAGCACCAGTTCAATCAATTGGGGATGGAAACCAAAATATCCGCCCATCTCCACTTGCAATGCAGGGTGAGCCTCGGCAAATTCCTGGGTCATTTCTCCGATGCGCTTAATCAGCACACCCGTGAACAGAAAATAGGGAAGCACAATAATCTTTTTGGCCCCTAATCGTACACAACGCTCCAATCCATCGGGAAAAGAAGGCTGCGTCACACCGATAAAGCTGCTCTCTACCCACGTATAAGAAAGCTGCTCCCACAGCATACGGGTGATTTTGAAAAAGTCACTGTTCGCATCTGGATCGCTACTTCCGCGTCCTAATACAAGTACCGCCGTTTCTTCGTCGGATACCTCGGCAAATGCCTCTACAGCGCTATTCATTCCCGCTGGAATTGCAACCGGACGGGCCTCTTTCAAGCGGCTTTGCAGAATGCTGACGATTTTCTCGTGAACACCAATCGGACGTCCGTATACAAATTCCACCTGCGGATACTTTACTTTTGCCCGGTCAATAGCCATCGGAATATCAATTTTGGCATGTACCGCTGCGAACAAGATAATCGGAATAAGAACGACACGCGTCGCCCCTTTCTCCACACATGTTTGCATCCCTTCAGCAATGCTGGGACGTGCCAGCTCCAAGAAACAGGTTTCCACGCACATATCCGGTACCCGGTCTGCCACTGCCTGTGCAAATTCTAGCAGTTCCTGGTTCCCCTCCGGGTCCCGACTTCCATGTCCAACCAACAATATTGCATCCACTGCTGTTTTTTCCTCCTCTTTAATAGGGATAACCTGCATGACGCCCTATTTTATATATATGCTTGTATCCAGTTCATCAGGCCTTCATTCCATTAATCACCACAAACCGCATTCACTTCTACCGTTGCTGGTGCATCTTCATGCCGGAAACCCGCAACGACGCCTACACGTTTAAAAAATTTATGAAAACGCTCATTCGGATGCCCTTTTTCCTTATATTCAGCAATGACGTTCTCCACGATATCAGTAATCTGATCACCCGGAATTCCTTCCGCTACGGGCTGAGCGGCATGAGCATTGCGACCGAATTTTTTGCCACCGAGGAAGAGGTCGTATCCTCCCTTGCGATAGACGATTCCGATATCCTCCAGCACCGCTCCATAGCAGGCCATACCGCATCCGTTCAAAGCAATACTCGTTTCCTTGGGTGCCTGTAATCCGCCAAGTACAACCTGTAGATGCTCAGCCACAGGCACAGCGTCATCCTTCTCCATATTGCAGAAGTCGCACGCCTTCACCTTAAACACATCGCCAATCGGCATGACAATGAATCGTTCATCCCGCAGCCGTCCGACCAGTTCCTCGGGGTCTGCACACGGCACGCGCAGCACGATCTGATGATCTGGCGTGTATTCCAGCTCGCCGTCATCACCCGCTACCTCGGCGAGCAGCGCCATCTGACGAGCGGTGAACTTCTTGTTTCCCACACCCGGGGAAACGCCCACCTCAAATAGCGCAGGCTTGCCAAAGCCGCCTGTCGCCATTCCAGCCGTAGCCCCCGCTCCGGCCACCGCTAACGTTCCGGCGGTGCTCTCGGCGGTAGGCACTTGCCCGCTCCAGCGAGCGTTGGCTGCGCCAGGCAGCTTGCCGCCGACAGCGAGACGGCTTAGTGCCTCTGCTGCCAGCGATGCCGGGGCTGCGCCGGTTTGCACAGCAGTCGTTGCCTGCACGGCAGCCATCGCTTGCGGGCGTGCCTGCGTCGCAACCGCAGCGCCGCTCGCGGAGGGTCCAGCGGGCGTAGTCGGGGCTGCACCTGCCTGCGGTGTATCCTCTTGTGCGCCCAGCGACCACGGCTCCGCTTCCGTGCGGAGACGCTGGTGCGGCTTGAGTGCCTGCTCGGTCGCATCTAATGTGTATTTGCGCTGATATCCGCGCGGAGTCACAATCAAGCCGTCATACACCGTCGTCGAGGAATTGCCGATGATTACAGTCGTCAGCATCCCAATGTCATGGTTCAGCATATCTTCCAGCGTCGTTACAATAACTTGCTGACGTTCACGATAAGCACTTTTCACCAACCCGACTGGAGTTTGCGGATCGCGGTAACGCAGCAAAATGGACTGCGTCTCCACAATCTGGCGGGTACGCCGACCACTGCGCGGGTTGTATAATGCAATCACAAAATCGGCCGAAGCCGCTGCTTCTACGCGCTTCACAATCGTTTCCCATGGGGTCAGATGATCACTCAGACTGATCGTGCACGCATCATGCATAACTGGCGCCCCCAACAGTGAAGCACAGGACTGAATAGCCGAGATCCCCGGTACGACTTCTACCTCAACTCCGTCCTCGCGTCGCCAGCCTTTTTGCATCAGCACCTCATACACCAGCCCTGCCATACCATAGACTCCTGCATCTCCACTGGAAATGACAGCTACCTTCTTGCCCATCTCTGCTTGGCGAACCGCCTCCTGCGCACGGCTCACTTCCTCTGTCATTCCTGTGCGTACAATCTCCTGTCCGTTCAACAACGGACGGATCAAATCAACGTAGGTATTGTAGCCGATAATGACCTCACTTTCGGCCAGCGCATCCAGCGCCCGTTTTGTGATATGTTCCATATCTCCTGGTCCAAATCCAATCACCAGCAATTTTCCTAATGGGCTCATCGTGCTCCTCCTATTCATCCTTTTCAGGGCAGCTATGCTATCTATTTCAATGATTTATGCACATCGTGTAACTCAAAAAAACCCCATCCTGCCCGGATGGGGTTTCTATGTACGCATCTCTCATCAGACGAACAAACAGCGTAAGAAGACACTATTTGTCTTCCTCCAGCCTGCCGTTGTTTTCCATCTGACTGTTTACGTTTCAAACGCTGCTGCACGTTCATATCCACGCAAACCTCTAGCCAACATGGAAAAAGCAACGTGTGCCTGATTTCCTGATTTCGTACACCCATCCTCTCCGCGAAGGTTAACGGTGCATACAGATCAAGGTAGGTCTCCTGGCTTGGCATCAACGGATTCTTTCGTCTTCCCCGTTTTTCACGAGTGACCATTTTAAAAAATCCTCTTCCTTACAGTGGCGGGACCGCTCGGGATTTGCACCCGATTCCCTGTTACCCTTTGCTCAACCGCAAAGGCACCTTGTCTGTCCGCTATTTGATTATGGGTCTTATCATAACCTTGCCTCAATCAGTTGTGCAAGCACGAAAAACGCTTTATTTCAAGTTCTCTGCTTTATTTTTTAACATATGTAGCAATTCGTCCGGGTCCGCAGAGATACTTAATAACGCTGGGTGCTCGGCCCCGGTAAACCCTTCTTGCACGCTATGACGCACCATTTCTACTAACGGGTCAAAATATCCATTCACATTCAACAGCCCAATGGGCTTGCGATGAATCCCGATTTGCGCCCAGCACAATACCTCGAATAGCTCCTCGAAGGTTCCCAAGCCACCCGGAAGAGCGATAAACGCATCGGCCATCTCGCTCATTGCCGCTTTACGCTCATGCATGCTTGCTACCTCAATAAATTCGGTAACTCCCCGATGAATGATCTCTGCATCAAATAATAGGGTGGGCATAATGCCAGTGACCTGACCGTCACCCGCCAGCATTCCATCCGCCACCTCTCCCATCAGCCCCCTGCTAGAGCCACCATAGATCAGACGGATATGATGGCGAGCCATGGCTTCCCCCAGCTTGCCTGCAGCCTCAACATATACCGATGAATGTCCAGGTCTGGACCCGGCAAATACGCAAATAGAATTCATTAACGTCTCAGCTCCTGTCCTAAGTATCATGCATCGAAACTTATTCATTATATTAGATAAACATTTTCGCTATAACAAAAATCTTTGTCGATGCATGTCCAACAAAAAAAGATAAAGACCTCGTAGGCCCTTATCTTTATTTTACTCTGTATCCCAAAATATAAGTTCATTTTTTAGCATACTGCATTTATAATTTCTATCTCATTTCAATGACCATTCACGATCTTCAGACCACAGCCATGCACCGAATCGTTATGTTCAAAATATTTACCCAGCTCCACCATCATCGCGCCCATGCGCTCTTCGGTTGGAAACACGACTCGGTCAATCCCTTCTTCCACAATGGACTGTGCAGTCACCTTCCCTACGGATACAGCAATCACATCCTCACGAAAAGCTTCCAGTAAATCCTCGATTCGATTTTGCTCTCTGGCATATTGGGCCAAAAATCGGATTTGCGGACCACTTGTGAACGTAACAGCATCAACATTACGATGGATAATATCCTCCAGTAACGCCTGCAATTTTGCTTCCTCGGGTGGGATATGCTTATAAGGAAGTACCTGGCGGGTCACTGCCCCCTGCTCGTCCAGCCACTTTACCAACCGTGGAGCTGGATCGCCATGCAGTTGCAACAGTACTTCCTTCCCCTTCAGATCGTATGGGGCGAAAGCTCCTGTCAATCCGATCAAACTTCCGTCCTCGTCTCGTACTGCTGGCGTAAAGCCACGCTTTTTGAGTCCATTGACCGTCTTGTAGCCCCGCGCTGCAATGTTGGAAGATTGCAGCAACTCCATGATCTGCTCGGCTACGCCCATATCCTCTGCCATATCGAACAGGGCATCCAGCCCCATACCTGTCGTGAAGATGTACCAGTCCGGAGGGTGCTTCACCCACGATACAACAGCGTTGCGCAGCTCGATATCATCCAAAAAAACGGTGCCCTGGGCCGGGCGCTGTACTGGCTCACCCCCCATCTTCACAACTAGCAGCGCCATTTCTTCTGCTTTACGGGGACCAGCAAGAGCGACTCTCTTACCTGCCATGCGTTGTGCCATTCTGTTGCCTCCCTTGTAGAAGTCGTATTTCTTTCTACCAAGTATACAATCAGAGGGGTAAAAGACAAATAAGAATTACTTTTCCGATAAATACAGTAATCTTATAAGTGGTCATGTCCTGTTCTGCCTCCATGCTGGCTTTCTTTCTGACTACTGCTATCCCGCTCTCCGTTAGATGCCTTATCATCTCCGCCTCTCCCTTTAGATTTGGGTCGGAGCAACATCCATAGCAACAAGGGCATGATAACAAAAAAAATGATCATCACCGCGGTCCACTCCCGGCTGAAATCATAAATTTGCACGATGTTGGAGAACAGCATAAACGAACAGACGTAACCCAACAAACCTACGGGCCAAACCATCAGACTTCCCCATGCATGGGCAAACATACGCTTTACTGCCAAACTGGTAACGTACAGGTCAACCCCAATCTTCGTAAGAAAGGTCGGTACGGTCAGTGCGGCCACGAACAAGTCGAACCGATCCAGAAAGTCCGTTAGCTGCAATTGACGCACTAGTTCATAGGATGGATAAAATAGCCGGGACAAGATAGGAACACCAATAACCAACTCCGACAGCAACATCAGCATGGTCAGAAATGCGGTTCCGAGCAAATGCCCATACCACGCACTACGCCCATTATAGCTCTTCCCAGAAATCACAAAGGGAACCATCATGATATCGGCCATATATCCCAGCATGCGCCAACTGCCCTTGATCACTCCATCTACTTCCGGATGTAAATAGGGTCTCAGTACCGAAAAATCCATATTACGCCCGAAAAAAAGCGGCATGGTCAGCAGCGTCAGAATCAACAAAGGTACAAAAATCTCGGTCATATTCACGATGGTGCTTATTCCGCCTTTGGCCATAAACGCCAGAGTCAAAAGCAAAATAAGAGATACGACAACAATCGGAGTCAGCGGCAAAAGTACAACCTCCACCAAATCCGTGATAACTCTCAAATCCCGTGCAAAAATGATCAGAAATAAAATAAGGTAGACTGCAAGCAGCATACGTCCTAGCACAGGGTGAGAGCTCACCATGGCCTGCATCAGGTCCTGATCAGGAAAACGCCGCTTGAGTCTCAACATGGCCCAAATCGGCAAGCATAGCACGATAGCTGCAATTACACAGGTCCAGTAGGCATGTTGATTCGCGTAATCTGCTGCCTGCGCCGGAGCATGTATAAGGGTAATAGCGACCTCCATCAATACACCAAGCAGCACGATTTGTCTGGTTGTGAACTGTCTCATGCAGGTACATCCTCCTTTTGCCCGCAGGCATCCATTACACGATTTACAACGTAGGGGGGAGCCACATGTCAATAAAACGGGCCAGCCATGTAGCCACATAAACAGTGCTCTTCGTTGATGTTCCGTAAATCCAGATACAAATGCTAATGACATACAATACACGTGAGATCCAGCGATTGACGGCAGGCGCATCCCTAATACTTTTGCGGTCAATCAGATACATGAAGAGCATAGCCAGCAATAAAGGTAATAGAAATACTTTATTCATTCTGGATTTGCTCCTTTTTGACCCCGAATGGTTTGGTGACCGCACCGATATTTTCAATATGCACGACCGGATCTATAGTGACCTCCACCTTGGGATACAGTTGATCCCATTGAGGTTTAATCCGTTCCCATTCATCCGGATGACTCGTAATAATAGCCCGGCCCAAACCAAGTACGTCTGAGTGATATTTTTGCTGGATCACCTTGACACCCTCTCCCAGCTCCCTCTTAATTTCCTCGGCTGTCTGCTGTTCCAGCCACTTCAAATTTTCCTCGTTGGAAATATCGAAATCCGTCTCATTTTCCTTCACATTCCCGTTACAGTTCATATGAACGGTCATGCGAATATCGTTCCCACGAATATATGGCTTGATATGGACATTATTTTCGATGAGGTGTACAGATATGTAGCCTCTACCTTTGGGAGGGTGGATAAATATTTCTGTCTCCTTGGCTTGCTCCATACCCAAAAGCAGAAACCGACTGAGGTGGTTATCTATAATCCCTGTTAACCTGTCTTTGCGAAACACAGCCAGTCCATCGACCTGAATATTCGTCTTCTTGTCTTTAAGGTTAGAAGGCCCATTCTTCACCAGAGACATCACCGGCACCACCGGGTCAATGCCATCCAGCAGGACGGAATTTATCAGCAGTTTAATAGAACGAGGTTTTTTCATATAGGAATAGTTGAGCTCACGCACCATTTCTGCCGGATATTGCTCAATCGGGGCATCTGCCTGAAGCACTTCCATCGCTGATCCCTTCGTAATAACAACCAGGGAAGACAGACGGTTTTGCGGAATACGCGCCAGTACATCCATCATTTTGTTAATCCCTTCCCGCGCCAGCGTCTCACCGAACAGCAGCACCCGTCGATGGGAGTAATTCAGCGTTCGCGAAACCGCACGCTGTTCCTCGGTGCTTGCTCCGCGGAAGCTTGGACCTGTTTTGGACTCCAGGTAGTAGGACTTCGTACCGCTTGTACCTCCCCCTCCTCCTGTGCTGCCCGAAGATCCAAGTTGTCCGGGCAAAGCGATTTGCATCGTTACCCGATATTGATCGCCTTCTTTATCCAGACCCGTACCCATCACAAAGGCCACATCGTTCACTTCACGGCGATCCCAGCATCCTCCCAAAAGAACAGAACAAAGCAGCAGACAACAGAGCACAGCCGCTTTACGTATTTGTTGTGCATCGGATTTGGGCTTCATCACCATCCCTCCTCGGTTGTAGGCGATCCATTCATCTTTTCCTTCGCTCGTTTGTTGTTGTCTTTACCAATCCATGAAGGACGTTTAGTCATTTTCCACCAAGGCGCACGAACGACGATATCCTTTTGATCCATATGTTTGTATGGGCTATATCCGCTCATATAAGGAACACCAAACGATGTTAGCTTGGTTAGATGCGTAGCAATCAGCGTTGTCGCAATAATGATCCCAAACAATCCGAATAATCCCGCCATCAGCATAATGGGAAATCGTAGCAGACGAACCGTGATGGCAAAGTTAAAACGCGGGATGGTAAACGACGCAATACCTGTGAGCGACACAATAATGACCATCGGGGCCGATACAATCCCTGCTTGTACAGAGGCCTGACCGATGACGAGCGCTCCAAGGATACTGACAGCCTGACCGACCGTTTTGGGGAGACGAATCCCCGCTTCTCGTAACGCTTCAAAGGAAATTTCCATCATTAGTGCTTCCACCAAAGCGGGGAAAGGGATAGACTCACGTGCTGCCGCAATACTCAAAATAAGCGTCGTCGGCAGCATATCATGATGATAGGTCGTCACCGCTACATATAATGCAGGCAGAAACAGAGCCAATATGAGAAAAAGAAAACGAATCCAGCGCACCATATTACTGATAAAAAAGCGCTCATAATAGTCTTCGCTCGCTTGCATCATCTGCCACATCGTGACTGGCCCAATCAGGGCAAAGGGCGTTCCGTCTACAAAAATAGCAAAACGTCCTTCCAATAATTGCGCAGTGACGGTATCCGGGCGTTCGGTGTATTCCATTTGCGGAAACGGCGAAAACGGGTGATCCTCAATCAGTTCCTCAATATATCCAGTCTCCAGAACACCATCAATTTTAATATCGCTAAGCCTTTTTTTAACATCCTCCACCAGCTTTGGATCTATGATCCCTTCAATATAAGTAAGGACGACGCTCGTTTGAGTTTCTGTTCCGATGGTCATGCTGTACATCTTGAGCTTGGAGGTTTTCAGTTTGAAACGTAACAGTGCCGTATTGACGCGAAGTGTCTCTGTGAATCCTTCACGCGGTCCACGAATAACCGATTCGGTCTGCGGTTCCTCCACTCCACGGCGGACACCCCCCTTGGCGCTAAAAATATACGCACGAGGCGTGCCATCTACAAACAAGGCGGCATTGCCGTCCAGTATCGCTGCCGATACCATCTTCCATTCGTCCATCGTTTTGGTCTGGGACATGGAGATACGAGTTTCATCCAGCGGCTCCAATTTGCCGTTCACTTCAGGGTCCTTGAGCATCATGCCCAGAATGACAGGCCGCAGAATATGGTCCTGCAAATCCTCCGATTTTACCGTACCTTCAAAATAAGCCAATAACCCTTTGCGTTCAGGGGAAATCATGAGCTCTCGATAGACGATATCAGAGCAATCCTTGAAAATATCACGCAAAGCAATCAAATTGTCTTCCACACTGCTACGCAGCGGCTGTTCCAGCCATGAAGACTCAGGCAGTCCTTTAGGCACATTGAAATTTCGTGTCTTGCGGTCTGCGGCTGGAATCGCTCGCCGGCTCCACGGTGGCTTCGGCAACTTTGGAAAGCGCCCTTTCTTCATCCTTATTCCCCCTTTACGAATGAGCCGAACAGATAATATGACATATAGGATGTACCAGCCTGCAAAGGATTATGTATCCAATGAACTCAACATGTTGAACAGATAACAAAAAGACCCTGCACTGATGCAGGGCCTTCGAAAATCCATTATAAATCTGGAAATTTATGATAAAGGAATGATTAATCTCCCCAATACTCCTCGGGATGGTATTCAATCTCAGAACTAGCTTTGAACGTAAGCTCATCTGTCTGATCATGATATTCCACGCTTTCCGGGGTGACGTAATACCAATGCTTCACCACGGGTCCATCGTCTACCGGCGTTACAAAACGAAATACGTTCAACTCCCCGCTATAACGCACAATCGCCTCCGCCGTCTCATGCGGCAGTCCTTGAAGCGTAAAGCGAAACACGCCGTCCGCCGATTCCAAATGGCAATCGAAAACCTGCTTGCGGCTGTCAGCAAAGCTACGTCCCGTGACGGCATGCTTGATCAGCCATGTTTCCTGCTGCGCCATTGTGCGCACCTCCTTTTAGGGCAAATCAATCAACATATAAAAAACAGAATCTTCTGCTTTCAGTGAGAGCTTCGGCTCCTGCTCAATACGAGCGGAATCGCGTCCTTGCAGAGTATGTTCACCGTTCACACGCAGCGAGCCTTCGATGACGAATAGGAACACGCGCCGACCCTCGGCCTGTGTGAATTCTACTTGCTCTCCAGGCTGAAGCTTGCTTAAATAAATCGTTAAATCCTGATTGATTGCAGCTATTTCACCCTCTGTGCCTGGTACGCGCTTTCCGGCAACGACAGGCAGAAGCTGACCGTGAAGACGCTCAGGATTGAACGCTGTAGCCTCATATGACGGTTTCAGGCCTCTCGTATGCGGGCTAAACCACAATTGCAGTAGACTGACATCCTCCGTTTGTGAAGCGTTGTGCTCCGTATGAATGATGCCGTGGCCCGCTGACATTCGCTGAATGCCTCCAAAACGGGTCACCGCTACATGTCCACGGTTGTCTTCATGACGCAATTCCCCATACAGCACAATCGAAACAATCTCCATATCACTGTGCGGATGCGCCCCAAAGCCCCGTCCCGGTGTGATGACATCGTCATTACAGACACGCATAGGACCAAACGCTGTATTGTTCTCATCCTGATACTCCGCGAATGAAAAGCTGTGACTCCCCCGCAGCCAGCCCTTATCGAAGCTGAATCGGGAAGCCGCCGGATATATTGTAAACATAATAGCCCTCCTTCAGGAAGAAAAATGAGATCAAATCCCTCTCATTGTACCCGAGCCCAAGCATCTCGTCTATAAAAGACTGCAAAGTACTGGTAACAAAGGCTTCCTTACGCCGGATAAACACCGTTGTTACTTCATTGTACGGCTCAGGCATCGCATGACCGCAGACAAGGCCTTGAGCCACCAGCCCGCTGATCGAAGATTCGGGAAAAACGGTCATTCCAATACCAGCCGCCACACTGCCGATAATTGTCTCAAATGTCCCAAACTCCATAATCTGCTTGGGAATAATCCCCTCCATCTTGAGCCAGGTTTCCAGCCGTCCCCGGTAGCCGCAACCTTTTTTATACAGCAGGAGTGGACGGGTTGTAAGATCCTCAACAGAAAAGTCATCTCCTTGGGATACGAGGACCAGCTTTTCCTGAAATACATCAAACTGTTCAATCAGCGGATGCTTCACCGGCCCGGTCACAAAAGCTCCATCCAGCCGCATTTCTGCAACCTCCTGCACCAGAGACTCTGTAACCCCGGCCTTGAGGGACAACTCGACATCCGGGTACTTACTATAGTAAGCATGTAAAATGGCCGGGAGGGCAATGACAGTCTCTACAATGCCAATCTCCAGCACCCCCGAAGGTGCAGAGGTATTCTGAAACGCATGTTTCATTTCCTCGAATTGCGATAAAATGCTTTTCGTATATTGCAGCAGACGCTTGCCCTCGGCATTGAGGATCATTCCCCGCTTATGTCTATTAAATAAAGGCGTTTGCAGTTCCTTTTCGAGCAGCTTGATTCTGGCCGTTACATTGGACTGGACATAGCTAAGCTCGGCTGCAGCCTTGCTGACACTGCCATGCGCAGCCACCGTCTGGAAAATGTTTAAATCGTTCAGATCCACTACTGCTCCCCCTTATTGTGAAGGACAATGGGCCATCAAAATTGACGCGCCTTGTCACTTATTATCATTTTAAATGATCATAATGTTTATTTTCAATCATTTTACCAACAGCTTCCTATCCTTTATGATGTGTCCATAAGATATGTCCGCTGAGACCGGCAAGGAGGAGCTTTTGTACACCATGAACAGACAAATCATGACCGGATCTTTATTATGCCTAATCGCCAGTATGTCCTGGGGGGCGATGTTTCCGGTTTCGCACATTGCATTACAACATATCAATCCACTGTACTTTTCGTTTTTGCGCTATTTATCGGTTACACTCATTTTAGTCGTGCTATTGTGGCTCAAAGAGGGACGGACAGCATTTCGCTTTGAGGGCAAGGGCAAGACGTTGTTATTCTTCGGGACCATGGGGTTCACCATTTATAATATGGCCGTTTTCCAGGGACAGCACGCGATGGGAGCAGCAGGTACTCTCGTAGCCTCTATAATGGAAGTGCTAATGCCGATGATTTCCATTGCGATGGTGTGGATCATGACCCGTAAAATGCCTCCGAAATATACACTAATCAGCATGGTGATTGCGCTGGCTGGGGCTTTACTGGTGATCACGAACGGAAAATGGACCTTTTTCACGCTTGCCGGACAACATTTACTACCGCTGCTGCTTATTTTCGTAGGCGTCGTCGGATGGGTCGTATATTCCATGGGAGGCAGCCATTTTGCAGGATGGTCTACTCTTCGGTATTCAACTCTAACCTGCCTGCTCGGAACTCTCGTCTCCTTCGTAGTCGTCACATTTGCCTCTGCTTTCAACTGGATTGTGGTACCGGACTGGCAGGCTGTGTGGTCAGTTAAATACGAAATGAGCTTTATGATCCTGCTTCCAGGGCTAGCTGCCCTGCTTAGCTGGAATGCCGGAATCCGAAAGCTGTCTCCACTGAACGGAATTCTATTTATTAACTTTGTACCGATTACCACGCTGGTACTCATGTACTTCCAAGGTTATGCTATTAGCCGTTTTGAACTATATGGGACAGTGCTAGTCATTTTCGCACTGATTCTGAACAATATGTTTCAGAGAAGTTCGCTGCGTCCTTCCGACAGCTCACGGAATTTCCGTTTCCGCCTGGATCGCCGCAAGTCCTTCCAACGTTAACTTCTAACTCTGCAAACCAAAAATTATGCTAAAACATTTAAAAAAAGCGCCTGGATACAGAGTACAATCTCCTGTATCCGGGCGCTTTTTATCATTTTAAGATTTTCCTTCAACCTGAAACCGTCCAACCAGTTCGCGTAGCTCCTCTGCCATTTGGCTCAGGTCCGCTGTAGATGAAGCAATTTCCTCTATAGAAGCGAGCTGTTGCTCAGCTGCCGCTGAGATCGACTCGGTGTTGCTCGCTGCCTCGTCCGAAATGTGGGAGATATCGCTCATAATATCTACGACACCTACAGTCCCCCGTGCCATTTCCTGAGTCACTCCGGTAATGTCATTGATATGCTCCATAGCTCGTTCCACGGCCTGGCTGATTTCCGCAAAGGATTGCTCAGACGTGGTTACCGAATCAATGCCTTCCGTCACCCGTGTCCGCGCTTGATGCATAGCACCCAGAGCATGATTCATATCCACCTGCATCGCTTCAATGCGCTCCGAGATCAAGGTAGCCGATTTGGCGGATTCCTCAGCTAGCTTACGCACCTCCGTAGCGACCACGGCAAATCCCTTACCATGATCCCCAGCGCGTGCGGCCTCAATGGACGCATTCAGAGCTAACAGATTGGTCTGTTTAGCGATACCGGATATAACGCTGATAATATTCACGATTTCACCGGAGCGCTCATTGAGGGAGTCCATGGCCTGTCCGAGATCGTTAACGGTCTCGTCGATGTCATGCATCTTCTGTACAGCCTGCGTAGCAGCCTTGCTACCCTCCTGAGCCGACTCAGCGTTCATCTTCACATGTTCAGATACGCCCAGCATACGCTCGGATACGTTCGCTGCTTGCTGAGCAAGCTCCTCCATATGTACAGAGCCGTGCTTGACGCTCTGCACCTGACGTTCGCTGCCCACAGCTACTTCCTGGATAGCAATGGTGACATGCTCAATCGCTTGGGTCGTCTGATCTGCACCCGCAGCCAGCTCCTCCGCTGAAGAACTTACCCGATCTGTCGTTTCGTGTACGCTTCGAATCATCGTGCGCAAACTGTCGACCATGGTTTGGAAGTGAGAAGATAATTCGCCTACCTCATCCGTTTTTCCAGTTTCCAAATCGCCCGTCAAATCTCCTTCACTGATTCGTTCTGCTGATTTTTGCAGCTTACGAATCGGTACCAGAACAGAACGGGTGATCAGGAAAATCGCGATAAGCGCAATCACCAATGAGGCAGCCAACACAAAAATGGTTACATAACGTATGGCAGCGGTGGCATCGCTAATCTCGGATTGATAGAAGGTACCTGCTATTTTCCAGCCGGTATCTTTATTCGTTACATAGTTCAGGTACTTCTCTTGGCCTTCATACACATATGTATACTGCCCGCTCTGCGCAGCATACATATCATTTATAAAGCTTGCATCAAGAGATGTACCCGGCTTAGCCGTAGGGTGGACTACAAATTTTTTCGTATGATCCAAAATGATGATATACCCCTCCTGGCCGACTTTGATGGAGGCCAGTTTGCGTACACTTTCCAGATTTAGAGAAATCCCGATAACCCCGGACTGGTCGGAAAGCGTCTGAGATACCACCACAACAGGAATACCCGATGAATTGATGATAACAGGGGTGATCGCTACCTTACCGGGTTGCTTCATCGCTTCGATGTACCATGGCCGTGTGCGAGGATCAAATGTCCCTTCGTCCTCCTTGGGCACCCCCCGAATCATCAGCCCGTCCGGTGTTCCAACAAAAATATCCGTCGCATCTTCGTGCAAGCCCTTGTATTGAATCAGTTTGGGCTGAATCAATGGGCTGTTTCGACCATCTATCATTGAGGCGTCCAGACGCTCCGCCAAATACTTCGCATCTTTAATTTTACTGGCGATTGCGTATTCAATAATTGAGTTAGCCGTCGCTACACCCTGATTTGCACTGCTGTAGAGCTGTTTTTCCATAGCATTATATGATGATTTATAGGTCGCAATGGAAATACTTAAGCTCGGAATCAGCAAAACAAGCAAAAAGCCTAAACTTAGCTTGTTCCTGAGTGTCCATATAGTTTTTCTCTTTCGCGTTGTTCCCATGTTTTTTCCCCTTTACTCATAAAACGATATATTTGAATTACATTCAGTGTTAGTTATATCGGTTGAAAGTAACAAATGATTTACAATAAAATTTCACAAAGGAGAAAAACAAAAACCGCGCCCTATGAGACTAAGGACGCGGTTATATGAACATTTAGACCTGTACGTTACTGTTTTCAGCCTTTTTACGGCCAAATAACTGATCCACTGCCAGAAAACGTCCACCGACAAGCGCTTGCTGAAGGCTGGTGAACAGAATCAGCAGATCAAATTCAATCGAGCCAAAAGGCTGTCCTTTTTTAGCGGTTAGCAATACACCGATCATAACGATGGTCAATGCCGCTCCAGCCAGTCGTGTTCCGATACCCAGAACCAGTGCAATACCCCCAACCAGCTCAACCGTGGCGACCACAGGAGCCATCCAACCAGGGAGTCCGATGCTTTGGAAGAAGCCAGAGGTTCCGTCTAATCCCTGAAACTTTTGTGCACCGTGAACGATAAAAATAACCCCTGTAAAGATTCGTACCAACAACAATCCAATATTCATAAGCGTTTGATTCATTTGCTCATCTCCTTTTAAGTTGTATAAAAATCCTGTAACAAACTACATAGTGTAGTGTATTGCACATCAAGTATCGGGAGCGCGAAAAGCGCCACCCGTAGGAAACATCTTACCCAACTAGATTAGCGCCAGTGCGAACATAAGTGTCAGCATCACTAGCACATAGCTGGAAAACATAATCGAACGCCAAGGCATTTGAATGACAGGTTCTTGCTGAGGGTCTAAAATACGAGAGATACGATAATTAATGGACGTTTCTGCAAACGAGGAACAAGCGGCGGAGTTTACCAGGCGAGTATTGGCAGGCGTCATACTCAGAAGCTTGAGCAATGCGCTCCCAATCCCAACTGGTGAACCAGCTCGATGAATCGCTTCGTTATCAGCCAAAATTTCACGGGCCGTCTTATAATGATTGGTAATGTGACGCAGCACCGGCAAGTAAAATAGCTGTTTAGCACACACTTGCAGCAACCATGTCTTCAACGGATCATAATGTTTCATATGATAGGCTTCATGGTATATGACCGCCTCTTCCTCGTGCTTGTCCAGTACGGACAATAGTGCAGAGGACAATACAATACGTGGCTTCCATAATCCCATGGTGAAGGCGGCTGGCTTGGGATAATCAATGATCCATATCCGATCGGTCCCGAGTTCACGATATCGCTCACCCAGTGCCTCAGTCAGCGGCAGGTCACGCATTCGGTGCAGTCTGCGAAAAGCTGCCCTGGTAGCCATACACTGTCTGACTGCTTCTCCTCCGGCGATAGTGAAGGTAACGAGAACCAGCCCGCTGAGCGCATCCACCATGTAGCCGATTCCGTAGTGCTGCAACAAGCTTCTGCATATTTGAAACACGTTATAATTCAATTTCCAGCCGAAAACATGCTGCCCGGCGTACATACCCATCTGTATAAGGGCGAAACCCGAAATCAAGGCGCCTGCTGTAAACAGTAATTTAGAACGTGTTTTCCACATCGTCTACATATCCTTTTTCCATTGTTTAATTTTTTGTTCCAGACGTTCGATCAACTTCGGATCAGCCACCTCCAGAGCATCAATCATATGATTGACAGCAAGCGGACCAAATTCATCAACCAATTCGTGACTCAGTCCCTTGGATTGCTCATCCATGAACTCATCCCTGCTTAATACTGGACGATATAAAGACGTTCTCCCACGTATACTCTTACTCAGTATTCCCTTTTCCACTAAACGGTTCATCACGGTCATTACCGTATTGAAGTTAAAGTCCCGATCCCCCTCCAACGCGGTCTGCACTTCTTTGATACTCCGATCCGAAGTGGACCATAAAATATCCATAATCTTGGCTTCCAGAGGCCCGAAAAATCGGTTAAGCCCGGTTTCGCCAGCTTTAAAATTCAGTCGTTTCATAAGAAGCACCTCACACTACCGATTGTAGTGTATATATCCGGATAAAGTCAACCGTCACACCTAATGTCAGTTTCTTCATGGAATCATATACAAACCGCCAAATGTCTCCATCCGGCGGAAATTCATCGGTATTCATAGCTTTTAGTTCAATCTGCCAATCTGTATCCTACACCTCTTACGGTTGCAATATATTCAGGTTCCGCAGGTCGATCATCCAGCTTCTTGCGCAAACTTTTGACATGCACATCTACAACGTTGCTGCCGCCTACAAAATCCGTCTCCCAGATATCGTGCATCATTTGCTCGCGGGAGATCACTTTGCCTTGAGCATCAATCAGCTTTAGCAGCAAATCGTATTCTGTTTTAGTCAGATTCAATTGACTCTCTTCTTTATATACCAGCATTTTATCTCGGTCAATCCAGATGTCCTTGAATACCGTACGACGGCTGGCTTGCGCTACCTGACGGGAAGCGGCAGGATGGCGTACAATCATCCGTTCAATGTCATGCACCATATGATTGGCAGCCAGCGGCCACACCAGCACCTCTTCCGAAGGAAGCAGCTCATGCGCATGTACAGACATCCGATCCTGTACCACATACATAACCGGTGTGTCTTTCATATGTTCTACCTCAAGACGATTGCGGATATCCAGTAATTCACTCTGTGGTTCGGTGGCGGTCAAATCGTAAATCAACAAATCGCTTCCCAGATGACGCTGCACTTCAGGCTCCCAGCGATGAAAAACCATCACATCAAAACACGCATCTGACAACGTACGCACCAACCCATGAACTACACCCGGTACCGAACTGATCAGAATGATACGACGTGTAGTCGGACAATACAAAGGCTCATTGGAGGGAACGGTCTGCAACGTAGGTGTAGAGGGAGCTGCTAACATCGATGTCCAACTGCCCTTCACCCGTCTAGGCATGTCAGCCACTTTGAAACGATTCGTTATCTGATTCGCTTGCTTTGACATTCCTTACACACTCCTCCGAATACGACATGGGCATGGGCAATATTATACCCCGTTTCATGCGCAACCGTGTCAATCCAATCATGTGGGACTTCACTCATTACTTCATCTACTCGGCCGCATACCTGACAAATAATATGCTGATGATCGTCCATCCGTCCATCATAACGACTAGCAGCTTCCCCCAGCTTCAATTCACGGATTAATTCCTTATCCGTCAAATAACGTAGGGAATTATATACTGTTCCATAGGCCAGATTATATCCGCGCTCCATCAACCGATTCATAACATCAGCCGCAGTAGGATGATCGTGGGCTTCACGAACCACATCATATACCGCTTGGCGCTGCGAAGTTAAATTTAAAGTTCTCATACCGCATCTCCCTTAACCAACGCAGATTATATTAATTACAAAATTACAATCACAATAAAGATCAATTTAGAATAAGTATAAATCTTAATTTATTTCAAGTCAATGGGATCGGATAAATTGAACGGCTTTGCAACACAATGTATACATGGTACATCTCAGCCCATACACATCGGAGGAATATTTTATGAAAATACTGTGGATATTCACCCTCTTTATGATACTTATGCTCGGCACCAATCTGCTAGTGAACTGGCTATTCGGTACTCATACCCCATGGGAGCCCATGGCATTGGCTTTTAGTACTATGCGTCCATCCGAATATATCGTCTTGTCAGGAATGCTGCTCGTATTCTTTGTGACCGTGGCAAAAAAACAAATTGAGTACGGATTTCGCTTCCTTTTTTCACGATGGTCCCGTTTTCTGAAAGTTTCCGCTTCTTCCTCGGGTTCTAACTCTGCTTCGATGCAAAAGAGCGGCCAAAAAGAGCAGCAAGGGAAAGATGTAAACAAATAACGGATGAATATAAATAAACGATAATCGTCCAAAAGCAAGGTGCTCAATCATGCTGGGTGTTTGCACCTGTGACCACAGTAAGACAATGATCCCGACAAAAAGTAGTGTTTTCCGGTAGGGGAGGTTAAAAATATCGGAGATCCCGAGCACCGCAGCATAGAAGAACAGGGCAATTTTAAAAAAATCGCCGATAATCATCGTCATCAGAACAATCACATCCAGACGCTGTAAATATTCTGAAAACTGTACATTCCCAAATGTGCTGAGTAAAGGAAAGATGGAGCGCTGTGCAATGTCAGTGCCCATAACAGCCACATTTAGTATTGCGGCTTCAGCTAAAACGAGACCACCTACGATAATGCCCGCATAGCCTGTTCTGGCCATCTGCGACGTTTTTTCCAAATGGGGCACGAACATCATAAAACAAATCATTTCTGCGTATGGAAATGCCAAATGTTCCCTAATGGCTGAATGAAGCACAGATTTAAAGCCATGCTCCATCACCGGCGTCAGCTCATGCAAATGAATGCTGTCCGATAAAATCAACAGTACATTCCCCACAAAAATGACGGTCACCACTGCAATAAGCATTATTTGTCCTGTTCGAGCTAATACTTCAAATCCTAACCAAAGGACATACATTACGCACAAAACCATAAGGAAGGCAACGACCAGGTTGGGCGTTTGCTCCAGTACGGAAATACGAATCAGCTCTGTCTCATCGCGCAAATTCCCACCTGTTAGAAATAAAAAAAACAAAATATATAATACTCCCATGACTGTTCCACATGTATGACCGACCAATTCGCTAGCATAGGTTGTGAGAGGCTTACCAGGGAACGTTTCAGCTGTGTAGCAGTACATTCGGAACAATACCATACCCAGAATCATAGCAACGAGTTGAATAATCCATGTGTCCCGCTGCATATAACTATCCATATTAATGGTGACTGCGTTCCCAATCAGAAAATGAAACATAAGAATGAGCAGTTGTCCGGTGCTGATGTATGTTTTGTTTTCAAGACGATGACTCACGAGGCATACCCCTTTCTTTTTTTGTTGCGGATCTTTTTCAGCCATGACACCATAAGCAACAAGAAAGGAAAAAACACAGCAAATACCGGAAACATCCATTTCAGTACAAACTCGCCTGTTGCAAGATGTTCTTGATAACCTTGGGTCATCAACACGCAAGAAACAAGCATGATAAGCCCAAACGGCAGGATCAGTTTATGGTACGAAACACGCAATACATCTTCAGCAGCCTTAACCGCTGCATAATAGAAAATAAAAATTTTAAAAAAATCAAAAATAATGACAGTCATGACCCCAATTACATCCACTCTATCGACGAAATCTGATATTTCGACCTTGCTGATCATAGAAAGCAGCGGGTAAGTGGCCCGTTTGAATACGTCCTCCCCAAGCACAACCACATTTGACAGTGTAACAAAAGACAGGATTGCGCCTCCCAACAATACAGCGGTGACCCCAACCCCGTTGGCACGGTAGCTTTTCTTTAATGTGGGAAGGATCATCGCAAACGTGACCATCTCACCGTATGGCAACATCAAGGCTTGTGAATAAACAACCTCCCATATCGGCTGCCAGCCATGCTGGGCAATAGGAAATATATTGCTCATATGAACAATACCTGACAATAAAATCATGATATTCGTAGCGCAGCCCAGCAGCAGCAGCAAGAATAACAGCATAAGTCCCGTCCGGCCTGCGACCTCAATTCCCAAATGCATCACATACATGACAAGACCAATCATCAGGACACAGACGATAGTTAACGGCGTATGCTGTAATGTCCGATCGGCAATCAGTATTCCAGTATCTCGAAGATCGCGTGCTCCGCCGTAAAGAAAAAACACAATATATAAAAAGGCAAGCACGCTCCCAGCAGTTTTGCCTAGGAGCACCTTGCAGTACTGTGTCATGAGCAGGTCGGGAAAGTGGCGGTGAAGGCTGCCGTAGCATAGAAAAAGTAGGGCTCCCAAACCTGTGGCGATAAGAATAGCAATCCACGCATCCTTGCCCGCATCTCTTCCGGGAATAGACATCATGGACGTCCCCAACTCAAACAGCATCATCAGGGAAATCATCTCTTTTGCGTCGATTTGTATCTTTTTCAATGCCTTCCCTCCTTTCCCGATTTCACTAATTGGACTCTCCCTTCGAATAAGGGTTAGTCCGTGACTGTGTATGCTTCAGTACCGAAGTCACCTGAACACGAACGGTGCTTTCTGCAAAATAGCGGTTCCATTCAGGTGAGAGTTTTTTCCACTGTTCAGGATGGCTTTTCTCCAGTGCATGGCCCAGGCCGAGTACATCACTACGGCTACGCTGAACCTCCTTAACCGTTGAAGTAATCACTTTTTTTGTTTCCTCTCCCCACTGTTTCTGCAAGCTATACATAACCTCTGGACTTTTTAAGTCAATCGAGCACTCGGCTTCCTGAATCGTCCCGGTCTGCTCCAAATTAATAACAAAAACCGGCTTCCCTTGCTCGATCAGACTGTGTACATGGGTTTTAGAATACAAGGTTTCGATTCCAATGATTTCACCTTTTTTGCCGCAGCTCAACGCGGTTTCAGCACTTTTCACCTTGTTATTCACCATAGATAGTCCCAACGCTTGGTCATCGTCCAGCCATTGGATGAGACGATCCTTCTGGAACACTCCCATACCCTTGATGCTAACAATCGCTTCGGGCAAAATACTATCCACGTTAGCCTTAAGGTGGGCCTGCTCCAAATTACCTTCTACTTCTACACCAGTAAGGACAGGGCCACTACCTTTATTGGACATACTCCGGATAACATCGTCTAGACTCACTGCGTAATCCCCGGCGTACATACGCTGGGACGCTTCCAGCTTACCCGAGATATCATTAGCAGGAATACGACCGATTGCAGTCATGGATGCCAGTACGTTCTTG
Source organism: Paenibacillus sp. OT2-17 (assembly GCF_009827695.1). Lineage (NCBI taxonomy): Bacteria > Bacillati > Bacillota > Bacilli > Caryophanales > Paenibacillaceae > Paenibacillus > Paenibacillus sp. OT2-17. The sequence continues at coordinate 21,609 of NZ_WUDQ01000027.1, forward strand.
GCCGTTTCACCGCGTGCTACCAGCATTTTCATCGTTAGTCGGGGCTCCGCAGCCCTTTCCAAATAATCCAACGTATCCCCGATACCACGTCGAGCCAGCTTTTCTCCAAAAACGACAATCCTCGCATGGGCCAGAGAAACTACCCGCGGAATCTTCTGTGAAGCTTTGCGAATTACTTGAAAAAGGTTGCTTCCCTTTTGCTGATACAGCACGACTGGGGTATTTCCTCGGGCCTTAGCCCCGGCAATTTCATCCGCTACGATAATCTGTAGGGAAACCTCATAATCCGATTCCCCATCCGCATCAATGCCTATAGCCGCGACTACTGCCCGCTGGTTCAACTCCACTGAATCCCAGCAGCCAGAGAGAAGCGGCATGACTAGTAGCCCCACCAAACTCAGCATCCATATTCTCCATTTAAAGGTTACTGCGCTTCGTTCACTCCCCTTCTCCAGATGCACCCTGAGCGCCCCCCTCCCGCATCGGTGAAGTTTTATCGGAAGGGGAAATCCCGCTTCCATCCTTCATTCGTGTCTGATTCGTTGATGTAATACTTTTAGGACGTTTCCGCATCATCCAAAACGGCATTCGCAATACGGCATCCTTTTGACTCTCCAGCACAAAGGGGCTGAAAGGGGCCATATAGGGCACCCCAAAGGAGCGAAGGCTATTCATATGAGCGATCAGCGCAATGAGCCCCAACGTAATGCCATACAGCCCCATAAATGCAGCCAGCACCATAAAAACAAACCGGAACAGTCTCCCGGCTACCGCCATGTTATATGTCGGAATCGCGTAGCTGGCAATCCCCGTCAGCGCTACTACAATCGTGAGCAGCGGGGTGACAATTCCAGCCTCCACAGCCGCTTGTCCCAATACAAGCGCACCGATAACGGATACCGTTTGTCCGCCCACACGGGGCATTCGAATACCGGCTTCTCGCAAGATTTCAAAAGTGATTTCCAGAATAAACGCCTCCAGAAAGGCCGGAAAAGGAACGGATTCCCGCTGCGCTAGTATACTGATGAGCAGTGGGGTTGGTATCATTTCATAATGATAAGTGGTTAAGGCGATGTAGAGAGAAGGCCCCAAAATCAGAATAATAAAGCTGATATACCGGATGACACGGACGACAGTTGCCATGTCGTAACGTTCTGAATAATCGGAAGAACTTTGAAAAAATTGAGCAAATACAGTAGGCATTACCAGTACAAATGGATTCCCATCCACGATGAGTGCCACCCGACCCTCCATAATGTTGCTACTTATCGTATCTGGTCTTTCCGAGTTATAGATCGTTGGAAAAGGTGTGAGATTTTGGTCCTGTATCATCTCTTCTACCATGCCGGATTCAAATATGGCGTCAATATTGATGGCTTTTATCCGTTCGCGAACTTCATCTACAACACTTGAATCTGCAATATTCTTCATATACAGTATGGCCACATTCGTGAGGGACGTACTTCCCACTTTGAACATCTCCATCGTAAGATCGGAGCTTTTAATACGCCGACGTACAAGAGAGACGTTCGTGAACAGGGATTCCACAAATCCATCCTTCGGCCCCTGAACGACAGACTGTGTGGAGGGCTCGTTAACCGCCCGCGTCTCTCCTCCACGTGTGCCGCATGCGATGGTTTTTATACAGCCTTCCAGTAAAATGATCGTATCTCCCATCAAGAGTTGTTCCATCATGGAATCCCAATCATCGCACTCCTTCACTTCACCCAGTTCCAGCGCGTGAGCCTGTATCCGATTGTAAAGCTCTTCTGCACTTTCCACCTCAGCAGCCACCTCGGCAGATGGGCGGCTAAGCAATGATTTCATGACGAGTTCATTCACCGTATCCGTCTTGACCATACTATCTAGAAATACAATAGCGGCGGGTACATCCGCCTTCAGTCCCACATTAAAACGGCGAATCAAGAAGTCTGGGCTGTTTGACGTCGATTCCTTAATTTGCTGCAAGTTGGTATCCACATGAGCCTCGATCTTTAAAGAACGTGAAGAATTTTTATTATTCTTGTCCGCACCCGACTTTTTATTATGTTTGCGATAGGGATAGCGAATCATGAGCAAACCTCATCTCCAGTAAGGCAGCAATAGATACCGCCTATTTTTCCTTATTCTTGTATCTTTGGAGTATGCTCAATCTATTCCCAGTTATGCACCAAACACGTGAACGAAACGTTATAAGCGCATCAGCGTAATAAATTTCAATAAATTCTTCATTTTCAAGCTTAATGTCAGTTTTTTTGATAAAATGAAGAAATATGCCTCTCGGGAGGGTTAGCATCTTGTTCAGTACGTTTTTTGTAAATACCTGTATCCTTGTCACCTTTTTGTACATAACTGGCCTCATATCACAAAGATATAAAATCCGTCTGCACACCTTGAAGCGTAAGATACATTGGATCGGAGGCGCCCTTTTTGGGTGCTATGGCATTGTTATGATGTACTATTCAATTCCAGTAGGATTTAATACGATTGCCGATCTTCGTCATTTGGCCATCGTAGCTACCGCAACGTACATCGGCGCCCCAGCAACGCTCATGGCTACCCTATTTATATGTGTAGGTAGATTATTGCTGTTTGGTATCAACACTCAAGCCATCGTAGGCGCTATTTTTATGATGCTCGTTGGGCTGGGGTGCGCTTTATTGTCACATCTGTCCTGGTCACGTTTACCCAAGCTGATGATTATGAACGTTTTTGCTATGGGCATTATATTCTGTTCCCTTATGATTAATTTGAAGAATCTTGATGATGTTCTGCATGTTTATCCGCTCCAATTATTCATATCCATGATCGGCGGATGTCTTCTGTACCTCATTGCTGAATCTATCAACACATCCAATGAGCTATTACTTCGACTGGAGCATACCTCCTACACAGACCATCTCACTAATTTAAGCAACAGAAGACAGCTTGAGTTTTCATTGGAAGAGAAGCTCCCTCAAGCTCGTCAACGTCATGAGCACTTATCTGTACTGGTGTTGGATATTGATCACTTCAAGGAAGTCAACGACACCTATGGGCATGCGGCAGGAGATGCAGTGCTGCGCCAGCTTGGGCAGATTCTAATGGAAAAATGTCGTCCTAATGATGTAGTCACCCGCAGCGGGGGGGAAGAATTCACCGTGCTTTTGCCAAATTGTGCTTTTCGGCAAGCGTTGCGAATAGCTAATCAGATTCTTAGTGGAGTAAATCAGCACGAGTTTATTTTAGCGGATGGTCTTGTTCTTAAGGTCACGGTGTCCATCGGTGTGACGACATTTCCTGGTACCGGGGAAGATATGTCCGGGGCAGCCCTGTTGGAGCAGGCAGATAAAGCACTATACGAAGCTAAAAATGCAGGACGTAACCGGGTTTGCTCATATGAAACATAATTTGAGGCATGACCATTTCATAGAAATAGCCGATACAACCCCCTTTTGAGAGTCGTATCGGCTATTATCATTTTGAATGAAATGTGTTAATCCCTCTGGGAAGGAGACTTGGCATCCTTATCTTCATTATGATTGCATTTTCCCACCACGAGTGATGTACGATTGGCAAGCGAAGCCAGCGTATGGGACCCCCATACTTCCAGCATACGTCGTTCGCTCTCGGCTAAAATTTCGGATACGGCTATCGCCAACTCCTCACAAAAAGGATTGGTTTCCGGTTCATGCATCATACCCGGGAAAATCGGATCACATATTTCAATGGCGTGGTATATATCGGCAAGTGTAATATGGTCGGCCGAACGGGTAAGCACATAGCCTCCCTCACGACCTTCGCGTGCTGCAATCAAATCTGCCTGTACAAGTCGCGTCAGCACCCTGCGCACCAAAGTGACTTCGCAGTCAATGGAACGGGCAATAGAACCGCTGGCACAGAGTTCTCCGTGCTTTTCCAAATAGACAAGCGCCTTTACCGCCACCCCAAGCCATTTGGGCGTTGCGGTGCGTAGTCGTTTTTCACTATTCAAATGAGATGACACCCCTAAGCTGTAGAAACTTCGTTGAATGCATTGTACGTGATGTCAGAAGTAAGTTCAAGCCTGAAAGCCGGAATCCTCTGTAGCATTAGCGCCCAAAGTAAAATGAGCTAGCCGCACTTCCCCGCTCAACAACAGGTATACATCACGTGTGCCAGAGACTGAATGTACCGCTTCCGAAAGCGTAACCCATGCTTGCGCCCCTCCTGTATTGCCCACGTTCACACGTGCCACAGCTTCGCTGTCCGGTGCATCCAAACGCAACTCAAATGTGGCATCGCTACTGTTGCCTGACACGCGACACTGAAGCTCGACCACACTCACCGTATCCATGTCTACGCCATGAAAGGCAATCCAACCGGAACGTTGAGGTATGCGCGGACGTACACAGGCCTCCCTTTGCTCCTTGCTTTCATCCAGTACGATGTCGGAGCAATCATCAAAGTTTTCAGCGCGGATACTTCGTCCAGCTTGGCGTGGTGGAATAACTTCGCCACGAACGTACACAGGGTGCTCCAACCGGATATCCGCTGAGGAAGCGCCTGCAAGCAGTGTATATTCACCCGATTCAACGCAATAGCAATCCCGTGTAACATCCCAAATCGCCCAATCCTTCATCCGAATCGTAAAGGAAACCGTTCGCGTCTCGCCTGCCTCTAAGCGAATACGTTGAAAACCGCACAATGTCTTCAATGGTCGCTTTACTCGTGAGGCACCAGGCCGTGCATAGAGTTGTACAACCTCTTCACCAGCAGCTACGCCCCTATTCGTCACCTCTACCCACACCTGGAGCGTATCCACGGCATCCAGTGCAGCAATAGATTTTACGCTATCCTTTGGGGCATCCGTACGCAGGTCATTATATTCAAAAGGCGAATACGTCAATCCATGGCCAAACGGATACAAGGATTCACCTTCAAAATATTGATAGGTACGACCGCCGCGAATAATATCGTAATCTTTGATGTCGCCCAATTGATCCTCGCTCTGAACCCAGGTCATGTTCAAACGCCCCGCTGGCGCGTAGTATCCAAATAACACATCCGCTATTGCTGTACCATGCTCTTGTCCCGCATGAGACGTGTATACGATCGCTGGAATATGCTCCTGAACCCAAGGGATGGCAAATGGATAGCTGCCCGTCAGAACCACAATCGTATTCGGATTGACACGATACACTTCCTCGATAAGCCGTTGCTGGGAAGCTGCCAGTTCCAAGCCTGGGCGGTCATTCTCTTCCTTTCCATTGATGAGCGGGTGATTTCCAACAAATACAATTGCTGTATCTGCCGCTTGCGCAGCGGCTATCGCTTCCGCTAAACCATCTGACACCGTCTCTACCTGGAATGTTTGGCTCTGTCCTAAAAATGTCGAGGATGTCGAGGCGTTACTCTCTACAGCGTTAAGTGCAGATTTTTCAGCCTCCACTACCTTTAATGAGCCCTCCGTTCCGGCAATCACTGGTTTGCCATTCCATGTTGTCCACAGATGCTCTCCTTGTCCAACAGGAGTCAGCCCAAAGACCTCTTTGACATACCAGCCATACGCTTCATCAGCTGTAACACGGAGCGTTTCCTCATCACTCGTCACGTAAGTACCCAGATGCTCATCATGTAACGTCACACTGCCATAGCCCCAATCCGTCATGGTCAATACTGTGGGCTCTCCATCCTGGGACAGGCGCATCTCACCGGAAGAATCGACTGTGAGCTTCGCTCCGTCATTCACCGCCGTCAAGGTCACGCGGTTCTTACCGTCACGGTA
>NZ_WUDQ01000280.1:0-4765 GCF_009827695.1 Paenibacillus sp. OT2-17
GATATCCACTCCCGCTTCAATTAATTGTGTACTGATGCAAACGACAGGCTCTTTATGTTGCAGGTGATTTTTAACTTTCTCCAATATGGAATTGCGATGAGCTGGACACATGGATGTACTTAAATGGTAGATCGGGACTGTACCGCTTTCTTCTTTTAATCTGTGATATAGGTTTTTCACCACTGTTTTTGTATTTAAAATAACGAGCACGCTTTGTTCATCAGCAAGTCTTTCCTCAACAAAGTCGGCAAGTTTCTCCGTATTAAATTTCATATCCGTTGCTTTATCCACAATTTCAACCCGCTTAAACGCTTCTATAACATGGTTCAGGTCATGCACCATTTCTGCATCTGGTTCGATCTCTAGCTTGTTATGTACAAAATCCAATTCGGGTTGTGTAGCCGTGCAGAGAACAATACCTGAATGAGCATATGTTTTCAAAAAATTCACTGCTTGATTAAATAATGAAATACAGTGAGTAGGAACTTTTTGTACTTCATCAAAAATAATGACAGACTCGCTTAAATTGTGAAGTCTACGAATATTTCTACTGCCGCCAGCATAAAAAACATTTAAAAATTGCACCATTGTGGTGAAAATGATCGGCGAATCCCAATTGTCCTTAGCCAGCTTTAATTTTTGGCGCGTACTCACAACTACATCTTCAAGCTCATTACTCTCTCCCTCTTCTACATCGTCCATGACCACATTAGAATGATGTTCCAGAATATTCGCATCGTCCACTATTATTTCGCGAACTTCTCGGGCATTTTGTTCAATAATGGTCGTAAATGGAACGACATAAATAATATGTTTCTTCTTAAATGTTACAGCATGTTTTAAGGCATAACGAAAGCTGGCGAGCGTCTTTCCACCGCCTGTGGGGATCGAGAGGGTATGTATTCCAGAGGGCCTTTCTGCAAACTGTTCGCATTGTTCGGACATTTCTTTTCGAAGTAGATTAATAGGTGTATTGGCATCCTTGGCTGCTTGTAGGGATTTGATGTGCATCATTAATTTTTCGTAATACTCATGAAATAACTTTTGGTAATTCATTGCTTCAACTGCGATCTCATCGCCTGTGTTCTTATTTTCTTCAAAGCAGCGAGTATTGGTTCGATCTGCATCGATCAAAGCGCTAAACACAAACTTGGATAAATACATCAATTTGAGTTCAAAATCTGCCTCATCATCTCGGTTCATATATTGATCCAACTCAGCCTTTGCTTGATTCACATAATCAAAAAATGTAGATTTCTCCATGACCTGCTTATAGAAAAACGCTACTGCATCTTCAAACCCTTCTATCTCTAGGTCACGCACCCGATACAAAAATCTTGATTCCAGCTGTGGGGTTAAAAAATCCTGCAAATAAGAATGGTGTGAAATAATAGCGTTTGCTACAACTTCGGTCAATACATATTTGATAAATAAATCCTGCTTATCGAATGTGCCTTTAGGTTGAATGTGAAAAAGATTAAATAATAACTTTCCACCCGCACTAGAATGATCTACACTTCCTCGTTTCGGTGGATTGTCAGGATTTTGTACCGCCAAACGTATGTAATTTTGAAACTTTTCCGTGTACTTCCCCAAGTCATGAAGCATGCCAGCGAGTCCGGTGATATGTCGAATACCTATTTTGTCTCCATAGGCTTCAGCTACTTGTCGGGTTTCCAATAGATGTTCAGCAACCGTTTGAATCTCTTGGTCGCTTTCACGTATGTGGGCGATATATTGCATTTCTTAATCTCCTTTAGTTTTCTTCGTGAATAACCTCTTCCAAGTAATGACTAACCACATCGGAAGCCAAAAAAGCATAAATAAAATATAGATCGCAGCAATAACACCTTTCTGACCTATTAAATGATAAAGATCATGTAGAGCTTGATAAAGACCCTCTCTAGCTGTTGACAGTTCCTCATCGTTTTCCTCTGGGTTCTCTTGCTGCATTTCCTGTGCACGTTCAGTTAATTCCTTAGATACAAACCAATATCCCACGATAAGGCCTATACCTAGATAGATATAAAAATATAAACCAGGAATAGATAATAAATTCATCTATTTTCCCCCTTTGAGCAAATACTTAAAATGTGTAATCGTGTCATAAGATACAATAGCGACAGCATCTAGAATCCCCACTTGGACATTTACCGTTGTTAAGTGAATTTATAAATAATACTAATATAATTTCCTAGCGTTGTAGTAATTCTCCTTCCTCTCCTCTTTTATCTACTTAATTCAAGGATTACGGTTTCACTCCATAGCTCTATATTCATTTTATGACTTTTAGGTGGTTATTGTAAGAGACTTGTATTCCGCTTAAAATACTAGATTCTCTTCTACTTACTAATCATATTAGATCTATTCTCGTTATGTAAACAAATATTATTTTAAGTCATGTGGAAATAGTATTTTTAGAGAGAACTAAACTAATAATCTTAAAGTTCATAACACAAATTATATTGGCTCCAATCATGTAAAGTCTGCTGAGAGTTGTTATGCAAGGTTACGAACACTATAGATACTTCAATCCACATACTCGTATAGAGTACGACATGTGAGGCATTGCTTAATTAACATTTGTCAGAATTTCAATCCACGCACTCATATAGAGTGCGACTGTGTTTACGATGGATTACTGGGAGGGTAATGCATTTCAATCCACGCACTCATATAGAGTGCGACTCACAACGGTCGTAGGATTAAAAGGCCCAGAAGCCATTTCAATCCACGCACTCATATAGAGTGCGACCCGAAGCGGAAGACTTCGAGCGGATGCATTTATGATTTCAATCCACGCACTCATATAGAGTGCGACCAGAGAGGGATCGGACAATAGATAGTTTAATTGATGAATTTCAATCCACGCACTCATATAGAGTGCGACGTTCTACCTTCGTAGGCAATGTTTTCGACCGAGCTATTTCAATCCACGCACTCATATAGAGTGCGACTACGATGCATAGTTAAAATTATTATGTAGTTGTATTTCAATCCACGCACTCATATAGAGTGCGACGTGAGAAGGAGAGATAACACATGATCATTAGAATGGATTTCAATCCACGCACTCATATAGAGTGCGACAGCGAAAATGAAGGAATTCATACCCTAATGATATCAATTCCATGCATTTTCGAAAAAAACGATGCCAAAAAAGCTTGAATCCACTATTGACTTCTAACGAAGAAAGCTAATTCGAATCCATTTCGACAAATTTCGAGGTGCGAAGGACCCGGGGTTTTTATGTGAGCTTCACATTCGCACCGTAACCAAGACAATACACTCAGGATACCACAAAACATTTCTCTGTCCCAGAGAATGCTCTATTTTCTAAAACAATAACGACTCTGCCCCATCAATTACAATTTGTGCGCCAGTAATGTGACGCGAATGATCAGAAGCCAAAAATGTCACCAAATCAGCTACCTGCTCGGGTTGACCCGGTCCATCAGCCAACGGTTGTCCTCCTTCAGGAAACTTGACGGGGATGGTAATTTGTTTTAACCCTTCCGATTTCTCCGTGGTTTCATCAATATTGGTCGAAATGGCACCCGGATAGATGACATTCACACGAATACGGAACTTAGCCAGCTCCAGCGCAGCCATTTTAGCAAAACCGGTTTGACCTGCCTTTGATGTGCTGTAGGCTGACATTCCAAAGCTGGTAAAGCGCTGATTTCCATTAATGGAGCTGGTAATAATAATGCTGCCGCCACCGTTCTTTTTCAAATGTGGTATTGTATACTTCACCGTCAGGAAGGTACCATCCAGATTCGTGGACAATGTTTGCCGCCAATCCTCAATGCTCAGATCCTCGATCGGTCCGACGACCCCGTTAATCCCGGCATTAGCAAAAATGATATGCAGACCGCCAAATAATTCAACCGCTTCCAGAACTGCTTTTTCCACACGCACCGGATCAGCAATGTCCACGTCAAATGCCCGAGCTGATCCTTCACGTATGGCATTAATTTCTCTTTCCGTCTCCAAAATGCGCTCATTACTTACGTCAAAAAGAGCGACATTCGCTCCTTCTCTGGCCATTTGAATGGCCGTTGCCTTTCCAATCCCAGAACCAGCCCCCGTGATTAGAGCGGTTTTGCCTTCAAAGCGCGCGCCTCCTGCATATGTGTAGCTCATATGTATCGCTCCCTTTCAGTAATCTGTATAATCACAAGATTACCCAAAAGGATATACTTTATAATCACCATTTTTGCGCATTTTTTGCTATTCCTTTGCGATATTTGAGAAAAGGACGAATATTACGCGCATTAGCGCGTCTTTCCTTCTCCTCCTCGTTACATTCTATAAATATCTTAACGAATCGTATTTTTCTATGTATTCATCAAAAAAAGGACGTTATACAACCATGGATATGGATGCATACGTCCTTTTGCTTATTCATTTACCACTGAAGCTCAATAAATGCAGCATCATCATCAAGTCCCCCGGTATGGGATGCGTCCAATAATACCTGTATCTGCTCATCAGGGACAGGCTCGCGAATGGGGTCCAAATCGGATAAACCGTCCGTATACACCTGTAATCTCATCGGCATATCTGCGGGTATACTTCTTTCGTACCAATGAGGCTTCCCACCAATCGGCCCACGACTTGTTGACCAGCGCTCCGCTGTAGAAAAAGTATGATCGAACAGCTCGCTAATTTCCTCGGCACCGTTCCATAGTCGCAAACGTGAATCCCCTTGCCAGGCAAGTCGGAGACGGCCACGGCTACCACGCTTCGGCAGTTCGATTTT
>NZ_WUDQ01000281.1:0-4742 GCF_009827695.1 Paenibacillus sp. OT2-17
GACGTTCTTTTCCGAGTGTGATGCTCAGGTAAGCGGCAAGCACAGGATACACATTAGCTATGCCATAGCCGATCATCGCACCGCCCCCGTACAGCATCCATGCATTACCTGTTACTGGGGCAAAAGCTACAAGTGCCAGACCTATCGTGAGCGAAACCAACAGCATGCCGACATATACGGAATGCCAGTTCCCGTCCGAAGGCAGATTCTTACGGAAAGCAAATCTTGCTGTCACGATCACGCCCGATTGAATAGCAAAAAACACCCCCGCATTGCCGATTCCGGTCTGTATCACATACAAGGCAAGAAACGCCGTTACCGCGCCAAACCCAATCGTTGCGCTCATCATCACGAGGCTGCTTAGCATGAAGTGACGGTTCCAGAGCGTGGATCGTGCGCTTCTATCTATTTCATGCTTGGTTGTCGTTTGCTCCGCGGGACGCTTTGCCGCTTTGATGTGCTGCGTGGCTCTTCCTGTTCCATAGCCCGAGATGAGCGTCAATGCGCCCAAAACCAAAAGTCCTGCGTAAAATCCGTTCAGTCCAGCTTTTTCCCAGGCGATCCATCCCAGTGCAGGCATCATAACCGAGGGTAGCAAACCAAACAACAAGTATAGAGATAATCCCTGAGCACGGTCACGCTCGGGCAACAGGTCCATAACAGCCATTTGTACGGTCAACGAAAAGAATGCGGCGACAGCGCCTTGCAAACCCCGGACAATAATGTAAGAAACGTTGCCTTGCCATACAAACAATAGCAAAACTAACAGATGCCCCGCCAGAATAAAACGTAGAATGCGGGCAATCCCGAATCGTTCAACGACGATTCCCGCCCATGGTCGCAGCAGCATGCTAACTAGCAAATACATCCCCACGATCATACCGATCTTGTCGTTTCCATAGCCAATGCTTTGCGTATAGAGAGGCAATATCATCTGAACGAAGGCGTTAGCACTATAAAACAAAAAAGTGAGGGTATATAGGCGTAGCAACACGGGGGAAAATGCCCCGTTGCGAGCGTATGGCAAATCTTTGCTTCGATTCATGCCCAGGCGCCTTTACGCTGCCCTGCGTCAACATAGAAAGGCCTATCCTTCCGAATTGTACCCAACTCCGGATGTCCGGATAATGAGGCGTCTAACAACAGCTTAACTGCTGGTTCCCTGGATACCTTCATCTCGGCTATCGTCGAGAAGCTACCGCATAAGCTACCCTGATCTAATACAGTCCATCGGTCACATAGTGCAAAAGCAGCCTTCAGGTTGTGCGTGATGAATACGTAGGACACATCCCGTTGTTTCTTTAAATCGCGTAAAACATCGATAATATGTACCTGATTGGCAATATCCAAGCTGCTGACAGCTTCATCGAGCACGATAAAGCTGGGTCTGGAGATCATGGCGCGTGCAATGTTAATGCGCTGTAGTTGTCCACCGCTTAATTGTCTTGGCAGCTTGTTCATGGCACTTGCAGGTAGTCCGACGATGTCCAAAGCTTCGCCGATGCGGTAATCCTTTTCCCCATTCGTTAGTCGCTCGAAATTGTCCAAGGGCTCCCCGATGATTTGTGCTGCCGTCATCTTGGGATTTACCGAAGAATAACAATCCTGAAATACGGCCTGTACATGCTTCCGTAACTGTTTCTTCGTTCGATTGTCGCAAGCATACATATCCTTACCATCAACAAGTACTGAGCCCCGTTGAGGGCGCTGCAAGCCAAGCATGATTTTGCCGAGTGTACTCTTGCCTGCACCGCTCCCCCCCAACAAACCGATGCATTGTCCTGCCTCCAGCGTCATGGAGATATCCTTCACGACAGCTCCCTGCAACTTCTGTTTCGATTTCCACCAAGAGTTGTTCGCAGAATCATACGTGTGAGTGACGCCGGAAAGTTCTAGCAGTGCCATTATTCTTCCCTCCGTTCATTCATTCAACCGACTGCGTAGCAATTCTTGTGTATAGGAATGTTGTGGTCGATTGAATATGGATAATACGTCGTTATGTTCCACGATCCGTCCTTCATGCATCACGATGACCTCGTCTGCCATCTCTGCGATGACGTCAAGATCATGCGTAATAAGCAGGATGGCAACGTCCTGGTTCATCCGCAGTCTCTCTAGTTCCTCCAATACATGGTATTGATTAATGGTATCGAGGGCTGTGGTGGGCTCGTCCGCAATGACGATGGAGGGTGACAGACACATCGTTAGCGCAATCAACACGCGTTGCAGCATGCCTCCGCTAAGCTCGAACGGATATCGTTTGAGAAGTTCCGGCGGATCAGGCAGCCTTACACTTTCAAGTGCCTGCACAGCCAGTGCCAACGCATCCTTTTTACTACACCGGGCATGTGTGCGGATCGTTTCGACAAACTGGCTTCCAATGGTATGAACAGAAACCAGTGCATTCATTGGATCTTGAACAATATATCCAATATCATTTCCGCGAATGGTGCGTAACTGCTCTTCAGTCATGCCGTTCAGTTCATCACCTCTCAGTCTGATGCTGCCGTTTATGCGGATGGCAGGATCGAGTAGCTGAAGAATCGATCGGCAGGTTAGCGTTTTGCCGCTGCCACTCTGTCCTGCAAGACCTACGACGCGTCCAGGCTGCAACGAAAACGAAACATCATGCAGCAATCGTTGAGAAGCGCCGTCTTCGATCACATCGGCACAGACATTATGAAGTGCAAGCAATGGTTCAGGAGTTGCCGATCTGACGTGATGTTCTTCGAACATTGCGGGTGCTCCTCTCCTTCACTTTCTTTACGCCGAGCAGTTGGGAGAGCGACTCCCCCAGTACATTGAACGCGGTGACTACAAGTAAAATACACAATCCCGGATATAGCATTAGGGAAGGGTGTTCGCGCAAATAGCCGCGTCCTTCATTAATCATCGCTCCCCATTCCGCGGTAGGCGGCTGAATGCCGAGTCCCAGGAAGGAAAGAGCTGAAATATCCATGATGGCCCACCCCATCTCTAGCGTACCGATCACCACAATTTGCGGGAAAATATGCGGAAAAACGTGTCTTCTCAGGATCGCTAATCGGCTGGAACCGCAAATGAGGGCAGCCAGCAAATACGGCTCGGAACGCAGATGCAACACCAGACCCCGGGTCATACGTGCATAGTACACCCACTGTACCAGCAGCAGTGCAATAATGACCTGATATATCCCTGGTCCAAGCATACCAACGATGCCAAGCACAAGGACGAGGTTCGGAAATGCAAGCATGCCGTCGCAAATCCGCATTAATAGCTGATCCAGCCAACCGCCTACGTAACCGGATAACATGCCAATCGATACACCAACCAGCACAGATATGGAAAAGACACCCAACACCAGTCCAAACGTAATCCGGACACCATAGATGAGTCTGGACAACACATCCCTGCCCAAATGGTCGGTACCCAGTAAATGCTCAGCCGAGGATTGAACGAGCTTGTCAGCCATTCGTATCTGATTCGGATCATGGGGAGCTATCCATGGAGCAAAGATAGCTGTTACTGCGCAAACACACAAAAAGAACAGGCACAAGCCTACGACCAGCCGCTTGCCAAAAAACAAACTTTTCAATTTCATATTCCTACCTGCTCCTTTCTTGCAAGGAAAGCCTCGGATCAGCAGCCATGTGCAGAAGATCGGTTAGGAGACTTGTACATAAGTAAAGACAGGCAGCAAAAAAAACATAGCCCTGAATGACTGGTAAATCGCGGTTGAAAATGGATTCCACGAAAAACCGCCCCAAACCGGGCCAGGAGAATACTCGTTCTACCACAATCGTTCCCGTGATAAGCCTACCTAGATTCATACCGAATCCGGTAATGATGGGGAGGATGGCCAGTCGAACCACATGTCTGACCATGATGCTGCGCGACTTTAATCCTCGTGTATGCGCATAGTCCACGTAAGCCTGCTTCATCTGCTCCAGAATACTCTCGCGAAACAGTCGGGCATAGGTTGCCACAAGTGCCAAAGAGAGAGTCAATGATGGTAAAATCAAATGCTGCCATGTGCCCTTTCCTTCCACGGGAAGCAAGTCCCAGTGGAGGGCAAACAGATAGATCAGTAAGTAACCCAGCATGAATTGCGGTAAGGATGCGCCGATGTAGGAAAGAATGCGCACCGCATAATCTACCCACCGCCCGGCGTGTACGGCCGAGAGATACCCTAGTGTGACAACAGCTACGAAAGCGATCAACATACTGCTCCCCGTCAACTGCAACGTTGCGGGCAACCGTTGCCAAATCTCTCCCCAGACAGACTTGGAGGACAGGTACGACGTCCCGAGGTCTAGCTGTAGCATGCGAACAGCAGATTGCACGTACTGAGACATAAAGGGATCGTCCAGCCCCAGTTCTCCCCTCTTCTCCTGTAGCATTTGCTCGTTAGGCTTGATATGAGCTGCCGAGAAGTACGCCTCGGCCGGATCAACCGGAGAGAGCCTCATTAGCACAAAAGCTACGAAAGTGGCGAACAGCACGAGTGGAACCAGCGTCAGTACTCTTCTAAAAATATAACCTGCCATGAGTGGCCCTTCCTTTTCTTTATTTTAGGTGAATGCTATTAAATGGATGATCCCATCTGCTCTCCGGAAATGAAACGTTATCCAGTGTTTTCTGGTTTACGTTATATTGACGAATATAGGACAGGGGTATAATAACCGATTCTTCCTGAACTTTTTGTAAAATCTGATTATAAAGCTCTTGTCTCTGTTTCTCGTCAACGGAAGCCAGTACTTGCC
>NZ_WUDQ01000282.1:0-4724 GCF_009827695.1 Paenibacillus sp. OT2-17
GGCAAAAGGCACAACTATTGTGGTACTGGATCAAAACTCCATGGTGACCCCCGGCTGGTTGGATCGGTTGTTAGCGTGTTTATACAGCGATCCGCGTATCGGTGTTGTTGGGCCTGTAACGAATGGTCCATTCGAAGAACAGCAGATTGAGGTTCCTTATATGAACGAAAATGGAGCACGTCAATTTGCCATGACCTACAATATGCCTAACCCGGATGCATGGCGAGAGACCGAAAGCTTAGCCGGATTTTGTTTATTGCTGCGCAGAGAGACACTGGAAAAAACGGGCTACTGGGACGAAGGCTGCCACAGTACTCAGGAAGCCCATGCAGATTGGCTGCTGCGTGTGCGTTTGTTGGGGATACGTATGGCAATTGCCGGCGATGCTTTTATCCATTATGAGGAAAGAGATCGGGATACGGTGTATGGTTTTCCTCAAACGACCGAAAAAAGCGGTTCAATGGAGGAAAGCAGCCGGAACCGATCCTTTTTTGTACAAAAGTGGGGGGACGCGGATAAGCTGTTCCACAACCTGAAATTCAGTACAGCGGAGACGGACGGCCAGATATCAACAGGTAAGGAAACACACGTATCAGCGGCAAGCTTTTATCCCATCGGAGCGGTTGTTCAGGGACCGTCTGGAGCAGTATTTCGGTTAGAGCCGGGAAGAAGGCGGTATCTGCATGGAGTCAGTGCTGCGGGAGGTGAAAATGTGCGCCCTGTTAGAGTGTCTCAGCTGGATTTGTTGGTGCTTCCCTTGGTAGGGAAGCCGGAGGCCACAGTTTCCGGCAGCATTGATGCACCTGTAGCTGAGCCGCCAGAGGAACCTATTCCTGTACTGGCGGCTCCCGATCTGGAGAACATGTCCATGCTGCCCACACTGAATATACCGGCTCAACGCAAGCGATGGATCGAGGTATTGTATGCTGAGGGCGGGCAACTGTATCAAATCGGTAACGGCTGGAAAAGGCCGTTCCTTACCCTGTACGCTGCGATGAGCTGGCGGGCAGAGGACTACCGAATTCAGTTTTTGTCTCCCGGAGATTTGTCGGCTTTGGTGGAGAAGCAGCCTATTATTGCTCCACCAGTGCTGCACGGGCATCTGTAATGATCTGAATAGGCGCTTTTAGGCGGAACCGACTACTCGCTGCGGCATACGCTGTAGTAGCGGAAAGCCCGTAGGTAATTCGTGCGTTCCGCACGGCGGAGCACATAAAGGAGGGGCTTATGCATAACGAGTTAGATGATTTGCTGATCCACATTTCGCACTCGCAGCAGCAGATGTCAAGGTTGTTGGATGCGGAACGTCAGGTGGTTGTGCGCATGGCGCAGATCATACATGAACTGCCAGATGAGGAGCCGCGTTTTGATGGAATTCCGGGCATTCTCGACAGCTCGGGACAAGTAAACAAAAGCATTGTGGCCTATCTGAACGGTATTGCCGATCTTCAGGAAGCAATGGCTGAAATGCTCGTTCGTGTCGTGAAGGAAACGGCATACCCGGAAGAGGAGTAACGTAACAACCGAGGGCAGGGAGTGAACACATGAGTAGGGAAAAAGCAATGATTCACATGCTGGACGCAGCCTCCAAAATGCAGCGGAATGTGTCTATGATTCTGGAGGCCAAGGCGGTCGAAGCAGAAAAAGTGCGTAATTGGGCGCTGAACCATCTGGCGCCCCACGCCTTTGAAACCGATGAAGAACAGCTGGGACGACCTTTGGAGATTCACGAGCAAATGGTGGAAATGCTGGAGGGATTAACGCGGCTTCAGACTGGACTTTGCAGCAATCTCAAAGCATTGCTGGATCAGGATGAGCAGCAGGGTGGCGGCATGGAAGGGATGATGGGAGGAATGGGCTCGGGGGATATGAACTAATGAGCATGAGGCGTGAACGTGAGATCAAGCTGGATATGATGGAGTCTATTGCTGCCAGCCAGCACGCCGTTGCTCGGATGCTGACCAGTCTTGCGGACTTGACGCCCCATGCGGATATGTCGGCTACCCGTCTGGAAGAAACCATTCGTATACTCAGCAACTACCAGGGAGAAATCACGCAAATGTTGGCGGGTATTCCATTAAGACGACAGGTATATGGGAAACCGACTAAGCCGTGGCTCCATGTGCCTGTTCAGAAAAATGAAACCACCACGAGAAAGCAAAGGAGGAATGAAAATGAGTACAAGGTGGGAACGCGCCACTCGGGACAAAGCCCGCAAAAGACGTAAAGATGCCCGGCGTTCCAGCATGCGGAGATTAAAACGGAGAAGAAGACGTCTCCTTGCTCTAAGACGCCGTAAAAGAGGACTTCATTCTGCACGTAGAAGACATCCTCTTTTGCGGCGGCGGAAAAAACCTCAAGCTAACCCGGCGGCAGCCCCTTCTGCGGACAATCCACAGCCCGGGACTGTTGTATTGGAGCATGATCCGCAGGCATTTCAGCAGGGATATGATGCAGCTTACAACGAGGGTTTCAATTCAGGCTTTGCCAAAGGTTATGAAGATGGACACCAGCTCGCTTACAAAGCTCAGTAAACTGTGCAAATCATCTATTACTGTTCTCCCCCGAAGCTAACAGCTTTGGGGTTATTTGCGGTTCGGCAGTTGGACGGGCAAACGCCAATTTTGTCCGGGCAGTGGCAGTCGTCCATGATGCGTTTGACCCCTCCGCATATAGTTTAGGAGTGACAGAAGTTTATCCCACAACAGGACAGGGTGAAGGATGTGAACGATCAACAAAGCGGAAATGAACGCGAAGCGTACCGATGCGGCTATCGGGAAGGACGCAGAATGGGCGGTTGCACGGCTGCTCTGTCACAGGTCGTGGCAATACAGCCTGCTGTTCGTCATTTGAAAGTGTTATATATTCCGCAAGGTTTCGCAGCTATAGACACAGGTGTGCAAGAGGCATTAGGCCAAATATGCAGCTCATGCGCCATCGGTACGCCTGCTACGATGCTAGCTGACGCCGAGGCTCAACGTCCAGACCTCGTGCTGGTCATGAACGGGCTGCATGTTTTTCCGGCGGATCATCTGGAGCAGGTACAGCAAATACGAGCCCTAGGCATTCGGACGGCCATATGGTTTGTAGATGATCCTTACTTTACGGAGGATACGGCGTTGATTTGTCAATCCTACGATGTCGTATTTACGCACGAAATTTCTTGCCTGCCGTTTTATCGCGATCAGGGAGTAACGAGGGTTCACTATTTGCCGCTGGCTGCGTCAACTCGTATCTTTTATCCCCGGCGGGTAGAGCGGGAACATCAGCATGATATTTGCTTCATTGGAAATGCCTTCTGGAACCGTGTGAAGCTGTTCGACTACCTTGCTCCCTTCTTGGCGGACAAAAGAGTGCTGATCGTAGGTGGGCACTGGGATCGGCTGACCCGGCGGGATGTGCTGGAACGCTTTATCCGTCCAGGTTTTATGGAGCCGGAAGAGACCGCTCAATATTATAACGGCTCCAAAATTGTCATCAATATGCACCGCCCGACAGACCCTGGACTGGATAATCGGAATACACACCAGCTTTCAGCGGAGTCCATCAATCCTCGGACATACGAAATTTCTGCTTGCGGCACGCTTCAAATGACGGATATTCGGAAGGATTTGAGCCGTTATTACCGACCAGGCTATGACATTGAAACCTTCTCTGGAGCAGAGGAGCTGAAAGTGAAGCTGGACTACTATCTCAAGCATGACTGGGAACGCGAACGCATGGCCTGGCGCGCATTGTACACGACTATGCAAAAGCATATGTACTCCAATCGTATGGAAGAACTGCTGGACAAGGCGATGGCCTAAAGTAAACACCATAAACAGTGAGGAGTGAAAGTGATGACGATATCTACGACAGGACCGTATGACCCGGCTGTTCACCAGACGGCGGCAGCCTCCTGGGAAAGGGGGAGAATTGCGGGAGTGCATGACGGATACGACGAAGGATATCTGCGCGGACGTGCTAACGCAATTGTTGGGCGGATGAAAGCAGTTTTCCCTTTTCGACAAATCCATGTACTGTATGTCGTCTCCGGCAAAGGCCTTCCGTATTCTCCGCTGGATGAGGCGGTCATTACCACGTTGCAAAGCATGACGGCTCAGGTTACCGTAACAGACCCACGTCAGCCGGTAGGAGATATTGCCGCTCAGCTCCGTCCGAATCTGATGCTGGCACTGGATGGAATGGATCTTCCGTTGGAGCAGGTTACTGCGGTACGCCAGTTGGGCATCCCCACCGCCATCTGGCTAACGGACGATCCGTATTACACCGACACGACGACCAAAATCGTTACGAATTATGATTATGTGTTCACGTTAGAAATGAACTGCCTGGAGCTGTACCGTCAGTTGGGTTGCACGTCTGTGCACTATTTGCCCTTTGGGGCATTTCTGACTCACTATTTCCCACTCAGCTCGCCCGCTTCGGTACGACGTGAGATTGGGTTTACAGGCTCAGCCTACTGGAACCGCATCTATTTCTTCAATCCGATTATGCCTCAGCTCATGGCCCGTAACATTAAAATCAACGGAATCTGGTGGGATCGTCTCCCGGATTATCAGTCGTATGGTGACAAAATTGAGCTGGGTCGCTGGATGTCTCCGGTCGAGACCAATGATTCGTATAACGGCAGCAAAATCGTAATTAATCTTCATCGTTCCCATCAGGATGATTCGGTGAACAACAACTCACTGAAAATTCCAGGGGCTTCGCCCAACCCGCGC
>NZ_WUDQ01000283.1:0-4712 GCF_009827695.1 Paenibacillus sp. OT2-17
CATAGACTTGCGACCGATGTGTAGAGCCATGAAGGGGGAGAACAGAACGCCGACAAGAAATCCGAAAAACTGAAGGAACAACAATAATCCGCCATCGCTGTACCCCCGTCCATAGTAAGGCAGTAGAACCGGCAGTAATGCTCCAAGCACCACACTAGTAATGCCGATTAGCAGATAGAAAGCACAACTTAAAGCGAATAGTCTCTTCAAGGTCCGTCCCTCCATAAGTCTATATTTTTTATATGGATTCTGTTGCTTTACTAGATTATACCTTTTTATTGGAAATGTATATATCTATTTATATAAAAAATGTAAAAATAATCGTTCGACAATTTTACACGTATTTGCTTAATCTAGTTAAGGCGAAACTTGGTTATCTGAAGAAACTGCAAGCGGAAGGGAGAAATAAGATCAGCCCAAATTGTTTTCGGGCGCGAAACCGCTCATAATTGAGGCATAACTTTGTGTTTGCAAAATTAGGTTAGTAAGGATACCTAACAGTGGTTTTACTTAATACAACTATGATTGATAGGGTAGGAAAAAGAATGTTAAACGCTTACAATTCAAAAGGGAGAGGGAATTTTATTCGAAAGTTGAGAAGGAGAAAAATGAAGAGGAGAAGAAGGAATGCAGTGCAGCATAATTATCAATAGTCATGTGTACGGCTTTTTTGAACTTTACAACAAAAGGAGTCTACCAAAATGAATTTTTATTTAGAAATCCCGGACCTTGACCGACATTTTCCTTTCCGGAGTTTTATTAATAAAGGCGACGTGCTTTGCTATCCTCATTGGCATAAAGAAATTGAAATTATATATGTGACTCAGGGAACCTTGGATCTGGGAATTAACGATATTTCGATACGGATGAAACAAGGTGAAGTTCAGTTTATAAATGGGGGTGATGTTCATTATTTTTTGGCTTCTCCCGACAGCGAACGGGTGGTTATTCAATTTGATCTGAGCTTTTTTCAAGAGGTTTCCACATTAAGTGATCAGAAACGCCCTCTTAGATATATATTTACGGAGATGGAGCAATCAAGCTGGAACTGGCCAGAAGAAACAGCAGCTAAAATGCTTCCTCTGATTCAAAGCATTTATGATGAGAACGTCAACCACCACGAAGGTCATGCTTATATGATCAAAGCCAAGCTGTTTGAGATGTTGACTCTTATTATGCGTGAAGTGCCGAGAAGCATGACGCCAAGGCTTCCTGAAATCTCTGAAAGAACCTTAACACAATCAAAGGACACCCTTTATAAACTGGAACGTATTTTTGAGTATGTGGAATGCCATTATCATGAAACCATCTCGCTGAAGAATGTCGCTGATTATATGGGTTTCAGTCCCTATTATTTCGCCAGACTGTTTAAGAAGAATACGGGGATGACCTTTGTAGCATTTTTGAATGATTACAGACTGAATAAGGCAAAATGGATTTTGTTGAATGAAAACAATCCGATCACTGAGGTCGCAGAGGCAGCAGGATTCAGTAGTGTAAAGACGTTTCATCATCTCTTTAAGGAAGCGACAGGAACATCACCATTGAAATACCGCAGGACAATATTCGGGAATAATACAGCAAGAAATGAGGAGGAAAGCTTTTCATGAGATTTGTATGATAGAGCTATCCGACGAAGTGAAGGGAGAGTTACGAGGACATTGAAATTTATGGATCTATGAGCAACCGCTTGATATGCGGTAGGCTTAAATCAGAAGTGGAGGAAGATGAAAATGGGCAATCGTATATACAATGTAGTCATTATCGGTTATGGAGGCATGGGAAGCTACCATGTTCAATTGATCGAATCTAATCAGCAACTTGCCGTTGGCGGTGTATATGATATTGTTGATTACCGAATGGAACTGGCTGCGGCTGCTGGCTATAAAACCTACGCTAGCCTGGATGCCGTTCTGGCCGATCAGGCCGTGGATATTGTTTTGATAGCAACACCTAATGATGTTCATAAGGAAATCGCGATCCAGGCGCTACAAGCTGGAAAACATGTCATTTGCGAAAAACCAGTTACGATAACGAGCGCGGATTTCTTGGATATTGTTGAGGTGGCGAAGAAAGAAAATCGTGTGTTTACGGTACATCAAAACCGTCGATGGGATGAAGACTTCCGAATTATCAAAGATATAATTGGCAATAAGACCGTAGGCGAGCTTTTCCAGCTGGAATCGCGAGTTCAGGGGGCTAATGGGATTCCAGGTGACTGGCGGCAACTAAAGGCGTATGGGGGAGGAATGCTGCTGGATTGGGGAGTACATCTATTGGACCAGCTGCTTCAGATTACGGACAGCAAAATAGAAAGCGTAGCTGCTACCCTAAGCTATATTTTGGGGACTGAAGTGGATGACGGCTTTACCAGCTTTATTGAGTTCAAGGACGGCCTGAAAGCAGTCATTGAAGTGGGTACAACCAATTACGTAAAGCTGCCGCGCTGGTATATTAAAGGAACCGAAGGAACCGCAGTGATTAGGGATTGGGATTTGAGCGGAGAGATCGTCACCCGAAATCCAGATGTCGCTCACGTGGAACCCAAGCCAATTCAAGCAGGTCAAGGATTGACGAAAACGATGGCGCCGCCGTCTGAGGAATCCACCCTTAAGTTCCCGATTGAGAAAATACCTGCTGCTGCAGAAAGCTTTTATGAAAATTTTGTCTCCACCATCGAAGGAAAAGCGGAGATTGCAATCAAAAGCGAAGAAGTACACCGTGTATTGGTGCTGATTGAGACGATTTTTGAGGCGGGGGCAACCAAAAGCGTGATTCGAAGAACTATTTAGATCTGCTGCTTTATTTTCGATCCGTCATAAGAGAGATATATAGGAGCCTGGAGAGAACCAAACAGATTTATTTAATGAAATTTTGGGATGCATTTAAGTAATCAGAAACCTTTGAAATGGTGAGCAAAATAATTTTGCCCACCATAAAACACAAGCGGGTATCGCTCCACAACCGAATTCTATTGCTTGATCATTTTTAAGTTGCTGAGATTTTGAATAGGTTTAATTTACACGAAAAAGAAAAAGATGTTTTACATAAAATCCGCTATTTCCTCCTTATAAATCAACATATTCCACTCTAAATTCTTCCATAAAAACATAAAATAATCCATGAAAGTGCTAGAATAATCATTTGTATGAGAAAGAGGAAGGGAGAGATCGTTTATTGTACTGTGCG
Source organism: Paenibacillus sp. OT2-17 (assembly GCF_009827695.1). Classification (NCBI taxonomy): domain Bacteria; kingdom Bacillati; phylum Bacillota; class Bacilli; order Caryophanales; family Paenibacillaceae; genus Paenibacillus; species Paenibacillus sp. OT2-17. Next base: position 3,190 of record NZ_WUDQ01000283.1, read on the forward strand.
ACCAGAAGAATATAGATGAAGGGACGTAGAGAATGAGGAGTTATAAACGAAGATCTTGGAAACGCTTATTTTTACTCATGATCACGGGGATACTTGTATTAGCATCAGTAAGTGTTGTTACGCCGATCAATGCTGATGAATCGCCTAAAAACGTTACAAGTACATCAGTAAAACTTTCATGGAAAGCCTCCGAAGACATCTCCAATGGTAGTAGAGTATCAGATTACGATCTCTATCGCAACGGTTCTCTCATCAAGCAGAATATCTCCGATGCAACATATGCCAATCTGCCGAAGAACCTTGATTTGACAGCCCTTCCAGACAACCAAGCGATAGTTTACTATTGTAAGAAAAGCCGTGGCTGGAGCGATGTAAATATCCACTATGCTCCCGATGGTTCATCCTGGACATCCCCGCCGGGTATCAGCATGAATGAAAACGCTTGCTTGGATTGGGCCAAAAAAACTATTGATCTTGGCTCCAAAACATCGATGAAAGCAGCATTTAACAACGGCTCTGTCTGGGATAATAATAAAGGCGCTGATTATCATTTAGCTGCTGGTTTAAGTACCGTCAAAGACGGTATCGTCACAACAACCGGAGCTAAGAATCCGTGTAACCCTCCGGTTATTGATTTAGAAGCACCTTCTATACCTCAATTATTGATAGCCAATGCCGATGGACTACGAATCCAATTAGAATGGGATCCTTCTGTTGATAATGTTGGTGGAAGTGGAATCGGCGGGTATGAGATCACTCGCACAGGAGGAACTAAAGGCAAAAAGGTCTATACGACGACCCGTACTACCTTCCAAGATTCATTATTGGAGGGGAAAACGACATATACGTATACAGTTAAGGCATACGATAAAGCAGAACCAGCCAACAAATCGGAAAGTAGTATTGAGGTGAGTGCAACAACAGGAACTTCATCACCTCCTGCTTCAAAGGGAAGTCCGATCGGAACAGATATGCGTGAAGATTCAATTTACTTTGTGATGACTGCCAGATTCTATGATGGGGACCCTTCGAACAACCGAGGTGGTGCGAATCATGTTTCAAGCGGCAATGCAGCCAACAGTGATCCAATGTTTAGGGGCGATTTTCAAGGGTTAATCAATAAACTGGATTATATCAAGGCTCTTGGCTTCTCAGCGATTTGGATTACACCAGTTGTATTGAATCGATCTGACTATGACTTTCACGGCTATCATGGTTACGATTTTTTTCGAGTGGATCCCAGGTTAGAGTCACCAGGTGCAACATACCAGGATTTGATTAATGCTGCACACGACAAAGATATTAAAATTATACAGGATGTTGTGTACAATCACTCTAGCCGCTGGGGTGCAAAAGGTCTATTCACGCCAAAAGTATTCGGTATTCGAGATAATCAGTGGACCTGGTACTATGACGAACCTCAAGAAGGAATCGAGTACGATGGCCTTCAGCAGAATGACGCAGGCAAGCCGTATAACGGTGACCTATGGTCAACGAAGGAACCGGAGGGCAACACCTGCCGG
>NZ_WUDQ01000284.1:0-4601 GCF_009827695.1 Paenibacillus sp. OT2-17
CCGGAAAGTGTCATTAATCTGCTTCAAGTAGATCCAATTGAATTTGAATTTGGATACGGGTTAATTCCGCTGGCGGATACACAGCAGGGCGGGGATTTATTGGATCGGATTATTATGATCCGTCGTCAATGTGCTTTGGAGCTGGGTTTGGTTGTGCCGGTCATTCGTATTCGGGACAACATTCAGCTCAAGCCTAACGAATATGTAATTAAAATTAAAGGTAATACCGTGGGCGGCGGAGAGCTTCTGTTAAATCATTACCTGGCTATGAGTCCAGGATACGACGATGATTCTATTACAGGAATCGAAACGACGGAACCAGCCTTCGGATTACCTGCGCTCTGGATTGATGAGAACACCAAGGATGTTGCGGAACTATCGGGTTATACCGTAGTTGATCCACCTTCAGTTGTAGCTACTCATCTTACGGAGACGATCAAGAAACATGCTCATGAGTTGCTTGGCAGACAGGAAACACGGTCGCTGGTCGACAATCTCAAAGAGAATTATCCAGTGCTGGTGGACGACCTTATTCCTTCTGTGCTTGCGATTGGGGATGTACAAAAAGTGCTGGCCAAGCTGTTGAAAGAAAAAATCTCCATTCGCGATATGGTGACTATTTTCGAAACATTAGCTGACTACGGCACTTATACAAAAGATCCCGACGTGCTGACTGAATATGTCCGTCAGGCGTTGTCCCGCCAGATTACGCAGCAATTTGCCCAACAAGGGGAGACGTTACGCGTTATTACAGTGGGACCAGGATTGGAGAAGAAAATTGCTGAAAGCGTGCAACAGTCGGAGCAAGGTAGCTATTTGGCTCTTGATCCGGTGTCTACGCAAACGGTGTATCAAAGAATGATGGAGCAAATCAACCGCCTTATTCAATCTGGACAGCAGCCTATTGTGTTAACGTCACCGACAATTCGTATGTATTTGCGGCAAGTGATGGAGCGGACGATGCAGGATGTCCCGGTGCTGTCGTACAGTGAGCTGGAGCCGAACGTTGAAATTCAAAGTGTCGGGGTGGTGAACTTATGAGAGTGAAACGATATGTAGTGGATACCATGCCAGAAGCTATGCTGCAAATCAGGGGTGACTTAGGAACAGACGCCGTCATTTTAAGTACAAAAGAAATGAAGGTCGGCGGTTTCATGGGAATGTTCAGTAAAAAGAAAATCGAAGTGGTTGCTGCGGTAGAGGAGAAGCAACCTCAAAAGCCACGACGGTTTGGACCCTCTTCACAAGAACTTGCCCAGGCGGCTTCACCTCTAATGAACGCTCCTGAACAGCCAGAAAAATCATTTATGCCTGTGGTTCCCAGACAAGCTGTTCCAGAAGCTTATCGACGGGTAACGCAGATGACGGGTGGTTCCAAAGAAGAACAAGCTGAATTAACGATGAATGAAGAACAAGCTGCTTCAGCAACTGAGCATTTGTCATCTAGGCCTGCAAATAATCTGGAGACTATATCTCAAGCACTTGATCATGAAGCATTGCTTTCGAACATGAAATCATCCAGTGAACTGTTTAAACAGCCCATTGAAGTAAGTGCTCCAGATAAGAGCGGAGTAGAAGAAAATCAGGCTCTGCTTAATGAATTGCGGGAAATGAAAGCCATGATGACTCGGTTTTCCCGAAATTCTTCATTGGAAAGTACTTGGCCGGAGCCGTTGCAAGAGATTTGTGAGCGTGTACTGGAGCAGGAAGTGGAACGTGATTTACTGGAGTATTGGCTCGAACAGGTATATGTGCGTCGGAGTGAGCACCCTTTTGCGCCTGAAACTTTTGATTGGGAACAAGCCTTTCGTGAGGAAGTGGCCAGTTTTATTCAGACAAGACTGGACAAAGGGATCTCTAAAGATACCAAAATTGTGTATGTGGCAGGTCCTACCGGAGTAGGGAAAACGACAACCATTGCCAAGTTAGCAGCAGAGCAGTTGTTTAAGCATCATCGCAAAGTTGGATTTATTACTTCTGACACGTACCGGATTTCAGCCGTCGAGCAACTGCGTACATATGCTACGATTTTGAATGTACCGCTTGAAGTTGTGCAATCTCCTGGTGACGTCCACAGAGCCATTCAACGTCTGGAACATTGTGACCTGATCCTCATGGATACCGCAGGACGAAATTATCGTAATGAATTACTTGTTTCGGAACTGCAAAGTCTGCTTTCGCCTATTAATGAAAGTGAGACGTATCTGGTACTCAGTCTGACATCCAAAAGTAAAGATATGCTCAATATAACTGGACATTTCAGTAAGTTTGGTCTTGGTAAGGTTGTATTTACTAAGATGGACGAGACAGGTAGCTGTGGTGGGATGTTTAACCTTTTGCATCATTTTCCGATGCAGCTGGCTTATATTACCAATGGACAAAATGTTCCTGACGACCTGCTTCATCCCGATGCAGAAATGGTGACAAGCATGCTGCTTGGACCCAAAGCATCAACAGGAGTTAACGGAGATTCCATATGAGTGACCAAGCCCAATCACTTAGACAAATGGCTTCTTCCTTGGATAAATATCGATTGCCCCCACGTAATCGTCAAGCAAAAATTATAACGATCACCAGTGGTAAAGGCGGGGTGGGCAAATCCAATTTCACGCTGAACTTTGCTCTGGCTCTGCAATCCCTTGGTCGAAAGGTACTTGTGTTTGATGCTGATATAGGTATGGCCAATATTGATGTATTAATGGGAGCCAATTCACAATTCAATCTTCTTCACCTGTTAAAACGTGAGAAATCAATTGATGAAATTATTCAAACGGGTGTAGGTGGTTTGCCTTATATTGCTGGAGGATCGGGCTTGAGCGAATTGTTTACGTTATCGGATAACGATCTGAATTATTTTGCCGAAGAAGTAGAGAAAATGGCGGCAGATATGGATTACATTCTATTTGATACAGGTGCAGGTTTATCCAAAGAAAACCTTAAATTCATCACTTCAGCTGACGAATGCCTGGTCGTAACCACACCGGAACCGACGTCCTTAACAGATGCGTATGCGCTAATTAAAGTCGTCAGCGGGTTACAAAAGGATACGGCATTCAAAATTATAGTCAATCGTGCCGATAACGATAATGAGGCCCGTCAAGTTGCCGATAAGATCGCACTGGTTGCGAAACGCTTTTTGGAGATCGAAATCCCGTTGCTTGGACATATCAGTGATGATACTCATGTCATGCAAGCAGTCAAAAGGCAAGTACCTTTTATGGTTGCTTTTCCGGGATGTGCGGCTTCAAGAGATGTATTGAATCTGGCACACCGTTTTGCAGCAATGCCACAGATTCCGCAATCAGGTGCATTGAGTGGAATTAAAGGGTTTATGCAAAAATGGTTGCGGCGTTCTGTACATTGATTTTGATGAGAGGAAACAGAGGTGTTTAACATGTGTGCTTACCAGGTGCTGGTTGTAGATGATTCGGCCTTTATGCGCAAAATTATTACAGATTTAATTGTAAGGGATGAGTCGTTCAACATCGTAGGTACAGCCGCCAATGGCAAAGAGGCTGTAGAGAAAGTGAAGGAATTGCAGCCCGATTTGGTCACCATGGATGTCGAGATGCCTGAAATGAATGGTCTTGAAGCATTGCCATTGATTATGGCAGCCCATCCGCTACCTGTTATTATGCTGTCAGGCATTAATGAACAAGGTATGAAGGAGACCATCATGGCTCTGGAGGCAGGAGCTTTCGATTTTATAAGAAAGCCTTCCATTGCTCATGCGCAAGATATTGAGCAAGTGAGCAAGGCGCTGCTGGAACAGATGCACACTGCTATGCAAGCAGTGCGGAGCCGCCTGGAACGCAAGGAAGCTAATGAGCGCAAAGCTGCATTGGAACAAGCGGAGAAAACGCCACAGGAAAAGCCTCCTGTTGTTCCGCTTGCTCCTTCACCTGCTGTATCAGCTCAGCCGAAGCGTGATGCGGGCAAGTCCGTCCCGGCAACAGCCAAGCAGGAAACTAAACGACAACAGTCTGGAACATCTGTTACAGCGGGGCGCATAGAACAGCCAGGTGCTCAGACAAGCAAGTCAGTCCAAGCACCTACTGTTCAGAAGAAGGAAGACTTGTCCAAGGGGATGGGACGAACACCAGGGCAACTAAACAGTTCTAATACGGCCGCTGGCAAATCGCTGCATGGTAAGGATAAAGCAGGGCTGGTTAAGCCGGAGCCCCGTAAGACGGTGATTTCATCAGCTACGCCTACTCCTGCGGCTGCTACGCCTCCAGTAACGGCACCTACAGTTCCTGCCACATCTAAGGGATTTTCTCTTAAAAAAGGTGTGCACACGTCCAGCTTTCGCAAACTGGTGGCGGTGGGATGTTCTACGGGCGGCCCGCGGGCGCTTAAGACGCTGTTGGAACGCATTCCTGGTGATTTTCCTGCTCCAATCGTTATCGTTCAGCATATGCCGCCAAACTTCACTCGTTCGCTGGCACAACGCTTAAACACGTTAAGTCCACTCCGAGTTGTGGAGGCTGAGCAGGGAATGACGCTGGAGACTGGAACGGCCTACATTGCCCCAGGGGGATATCAACTAAGAATTGTGCCAGGAGCCGGTGGTAAATACCCTGTGTCACTGAAGATGGAGG
>NZ_WUDQ01000285.1:0-4601 GCF_009827695.1 Paenibacillus sp. OT2-17
GGGACGCGGAAATGATCAGGAGAACAAACAGGAAGCAAAGACGTCTGTTAAAGACGGGAATGAAAAGAGCGGGGAGGAGCTAATCAATCCCCATGACTCAGACAATGATCAGTCCAAAAAACAAAAGGACAAAGCAACCGGTAAAAAGGATGAAAACAGTAAAAAAGAAAAACACGCAGAAATCAGAAAAACCGAACCTGTTGCAGTAACGGATGATACATACGAGGAGTCTAAAGACCATAATGGTCACAAGGGACGCAACGGTTACAAGGGTCTACTTCACGCGGTAGAAAATACGAAGGATAAGCCGGCAGGAGCGGTTATTGCGAATCTGCTGCTTACGAAATACCCAAACCGTTTGACTCCGGAGCAGGTTGCGGAATTCTGGTAAAGCACTGACTGAGGCAGCTGAGCTACTGGCTGAAAACGGAAATGTGACTGATGCCGTTTACATGCAAGAGGAGGCGGTACTGGCTAATGTGTCCGATCTGGACAGCTACAAAAAGCTGGGTGAATTCTCGAAGAAGGCCGGACGGCCGTCGGGTATGAAGCTGTTCGTGAATGGTGAAAAATACGATGCCAAACCGATTAACCGTAATGGGACCACACTTGTTCCGTTTAGAACAGCTTCCGAAGCTTTGGATGCAAAGGTTTCCTGGGATCCGAAAGAAAAGGCTGTTACTGTCACCCGTAACGGCGTGTCCGTCAAATTATTTGTTAACAGTCCGAAAGCATATATTAACGGTCAGCCGTATTCTATCGAGCAGCCAGCATCCATAGTGGATGGGACGACAATGGTACCTGTAAGGGTAATCGGAGAGGCCTTGGGGACAAATGTTAAATGGGAGCCTGAGAGCCAGTCCGTTGTTGTATACGAGCAGCCAACAACAACACCTGCATCAACATCATAACGTGCTGTAAACAAAAAGGGCCCTGACTAACTGTCAGGCCTTTTTGTTTTACCTTGCAATTAATGATTTCGTATTCTTTTTAATGGTGAGAAGATAGATAGCCTTCATAATACTACCAAGCTATTCGCATTATGTGCTGGTCATGTGTACAATTAAATAGAGAACGCTTAGAAAAGGGAGTGTCATAGATGGATTTAGGATTAACGGGAAAAACAGCCTTTGTTGCAGGTTCCAGTAAAGGACTCGGCAAGGCAAGCGCACGGGAGCTGGCACGCGAGGGTGCGAATGTCGTCATTTCAGGACGGAACGAAGCAGAGCTTCAGCGGACGCAGGCGGAATTACTGGAAACAGCGAGTGGCCGCGTTGAATATGTAGTTTGCGATGTAACAAAACCAGAACATATCTCCCAGGCCATCCGCCGTACAGCTGATTTGTTTGGCACCGTGGATATTTTGGTTAACAATGCGGGTGGGCCTCCTGCCGGTACCTTTGATGATTTTACAGATGAAGTGTGGATGCAGGCCTTTGAACAAAATTTACTTAGTCATATCCGGTTGATCCGTGAAGTGTTACCATATATGAAAAAACAACAAAGCGGTAGGATTTTAAATATTGCTTCTTCCTCAGTTAAACAGCCAATTCCGGGGTTAATCATTTCAAATACGCTGCGCACTGGAGTTGCTGGATTGGCAAAAACATTGTCTCTGGAATTAGCTCCTCATAATATTCTGGTACATACTGTAGCACCGGGGAGAATTGCAACTGATCGCGTGCGTAGCTTGGACGAGCATCGAGCTGAGAAAACCCAGCAAACGACGGATCAGGTTCGCAAACAAGCAGAAGAGGGCATTCCATTGGGACGGTATGGAGAGCCTGAAGAGTTCGGTAAAGTTGTTGCTTTTCTGGCGTCTTCAGCTTCATCCTATTTGACAGGGAGTACCATCCTTGTGGATGGCGGAATGATTAAATCGTTATAAAATAAAGATGCGTGCCAGCCTCAGGTTTAATTGGGTGCTGGCACGCTTTTTTAAAATTTATTTAGGAAGTAGAAAATCTTCATTCACGGACTGTTCAGCCCTCACGGCCTGGAAGCTCACAACCCTCATCGGTACACATACCACCTGCATCTTGTTTGGACGAGCTGCCGCTTATCATAGTGAAAGGTGAGCGTTCATCCCATGCTTTTTGAAGCGCATCATGAAATACTTCCTCCGGCTGGGCACCAGAAACAGCAAATTTTCGATCAAATACAAAGAATGGCACACCCTGAACACCTAACTCAGCGCCTTCGGATTCATCAGCTCTAACTTCGTCGGTAAAACGATCACTGGCTAATATAGCAGCCGCTTCCTTTTGATCCAAACCAACCTCAGTAGCCAGCGCTACCAGCACTTCATGATCCCCTGTATGCTTGCCTTCGATGAAAACAGCTTGGAATAAACGCTCGCTCAGTTCCAGCATTTTGCCTTGTGTTTGAGCCCAAAGTGTTAAGCGGTGAGCATCAAGAGAGTTCGTCGGCACCATGGCATGAATATTATAATCAAGACCCGCAGAGCGTGCGTTTTCGTTCATTCGATCATTCATAGCCTGAGCCTCTTGCAGACTGACCCCATATTTAGCTGATAGTTCTTCATTGATCGTTTTACCACTATCTCTCACAGCATTCGGGTTCAATTCGAAACTCTTGAATGTCAATTGCACCTCATTGCGATGTGGGAATTGCTGTAATACTTGCTCCAAACGGCGTTTGCCGATATAACAGAATGGACACATATAATCAGACCAAACTTCGATATTCATAAGGAAAAAGCCTCCATGTATACGTATTTTATTGAGTAACTGGGAGTGGTGCTCCCCCCTTTAGAATGTGTATTAAGGTGGAACTTCATTAGTTACAATAAGAATTATAAAGCTAAAGCATTCAACGTGCAAATAATTAATGCTTGTCAAAAAATTAATGCTATGATATTTTATATGTGTAACCGGTTACACATTGGAGTTGAACCTACACTATGACAACAATTAAAGAAGTCGCCAGCTTTGCAGGTGTTTCCGTAGCGACCGTATCCAGAGTTATTAATGAAACTGGATATGTACATGAGGATACACGGCGAAAGGTAGAGGCTGCAGTGAAGCAGTTAAATTACAAGCCTAATGAAGTTGCAAGTTCTTTGTATAAAAAGAAATCCAGATTAATCGGCCTGCTGCTGCCGGATATTACGAACCCTTACTTTCCCTTGTTAGCTCGTGGGGTGGAGGATCGAATGCAGGAAAATGATTTTCGGATTATTTTCGGTAATAGTGATGAAGATCGCCAAAAAGAATTGGATTACATGGATACTTTTGTTCAAAATAATGTCGTTGGTGTTATTTCTTCTACCAATGATCCCGATGCCGATTGTTATGCCAAACTGAAGATCCCGGTCGTTTTTCTCGATCGAACTTCCAGTGACAGCCTCTCCGTATATGCAGATGGAGCCCATGGCGGTTGCTTGGCTGCTCAAGAAATGGTTGCCCGCGGCAGCAAACAAATTACAGTCATGCAGGGCCCTGCACATATTCGTCCAGCACAAGACCGTTTTCGCGGGGCGGTTGAAGAGCTTCAGCAATCCGGAACTGCTTACCATGTGGTCGAGACAACTTCCTTTTCGTTCAAGGAGGCCGAGTCGTGGGCCAAAGAGCTGTTTAGCAAGTACCCGGATACAGACGGAGTTATCGCAAGTAACGATATCGTGGCTACAGCGGTGATGCATGAGGCACATAGATTAGGAAAGAAAATCCCGGATGATGTTCAAATTATCGGGTTTGATGATATACCATTAAGTAGTTTGTTATTCCCGCCTTTGTCAACGATCCGACAACCTGCTTATGAAATGGGCTGGGAAGCAGCAGGGCTACTCATTCAGTTGATTGAGCAGTCGCAAGTAACGAAGTCAAGCGTACCTAATCTTCATTCGAAAGTACTTACCTATTCAAGCATACAATTGCCCGTCAAATTTATAGAACGGGAAACGACAAGAAAGGTGGATCATGATGGCTAAAATTTCGATTATCGGAAGCAGTTCTATGGATCTCGTAGTTACTTCGTCCAAACGTCCCGGTGCTGGTGAAACGGTATTGGGTGAAAGCTTTACAACCGTACCTGGAGGTAAAGGAGCCAATCAGGCAGTAGCCGCAGCACGACTCGGAGCAGACGTTACGATGATTGGACGTGTAGGGGATGACCATTTTGGAGAACAGATTTTACGGAATTTTGAAGAAAATCATGTTCATACTGGCTATGTGAAACCGGTTACACATATGGAAAGCGGTACAGCGCATATTGTACTCGCTGAAGGTGATAACAGTATTGTCGTGGTAAAAGCAGCAAATAATGAAGTGACACCCGCCTATGTGGAAGAAGCACTTGACGTCATTCGAAGTTCGGATATTGTGTTAATTCAACAGGAAATACCGTCGGAAACGGTTGTTTATGTAAGCGAAATTTGTGCGAAGTACCAGGTACCCTTGTTGCTGAATCCAGCCCCGGCTCGTGAAGTGGAAGAAAGCGTAATTGCGAATGCGACCTACATTACGCCAAACGAGCATGAAGCTGCCATTATGTTTAAGGATATGAGCCTGCAAGAAGCGTTGCGCAAATATCCCAACAAGCTGTTTGTGACTGAGGGCAGCAACGGTGTACGATTCTTC
>NZ_WUDQ01000286.1:0-4594 GCF_009827695.1 Paenibacillus sp. OT2-17
CCCTCGATGTGTCGATTCAGGCGCAAGTGCTCAATCTGATGAAGGACCTGCAAAAACAATATGACCTGACGTATATGTTCATTTCCCATGATCTGTCGGTCGTCAAATTTATCAGCGACCGCGTGGGTGTGATGTACCTGGGCAAGCTGGTCGAACTCGCACCGACCCAAGAAGTGTTCAAAGAGCCGCTGCATCCGTATACAAAGGCGCTAATGTCTGCGGTACCTGTAGCTGATCCGGAAGCGGAGCGTGATCGGATTGTACTTAAAGGGGATGTGCCCAGTCCAGAAAATCCGCCAAGTGGTTGTGCGTTTCATAATCGCTGCCCGGCAGCCATGGAGATATGCAGCAAAGTACAGCCCATCTTTGCCGAAGCTGCACCAGGGCGACAGGTAGCCTGTCACTTGTATCCAGCTTCCACGCCGGAACAAGCGATAGCCGGACGAGCATAAGCCAACTGAAAAAGAATAGATAGACCTTCTAGCAAGAATCAAGCCTGAATCCTTCTCTAACGGATTCGGGCTTTTTTTAAGTGTAGCTGCTCTGCAAACGCACATATTTTTCTAATAAATCCATTTTAAGATTCAATATAAGGGGTGGAATTTCAACACCTGTAAATCAAGCATATAACATGCAGGGATACAACATTGCGCATAATCAATGGAAGCGTTTTAATTTGAATATAGAAATACAAAAGAAGACCTCAGGGAGGACATAAGAATGCTAAAAGTGAAAGCGCTTAGATGCGAGCATTTAAATAATCCGATTGGATTGGGTTGTCTAAAACCGCGGTTAAGTTGGCAGATCGAATCTGAAAAAATGTATGTTTCTCAAAAACGTTTCCAATTGCAAGTATCCGTTCATCCCACTTTTGAACCGCTGATTTGGAATCATTTTACCTATTCGGATCAATCCATTTTGTTTCCCTATGAAGGCCCCCCGCTGGAATCAGGACAAAGATATTATTATCGGGTAAAAGTATGGGCTCAGGGAGCAGGTGACACAGAACCGGAAGAATCGGAATGGAGTGAGTCCGGCTTTTGGGAGATGGGGCTGCTCCATGAGCAGGACTGGAAAGCACAATGGATCACAGTGAAGGAGCGGAGCATCCATGAACAGTTTCAGACAAGAGCTCCTTTTGCCGCTTCCAAATATTTTTCGGTTGAGGGAAAAGTGAAAAAAGCAGTCATTTATGCTACAAGTCTTGGGCTGTATGAACTGGAGTTCAATGGACAAAGGGTGGGCGATGCCTACTTTACCCCGGGATGGACGGATTATAACGATCGTGTCCAGGTGCAAGCATATGACGTGACTTCTACCATTCGAGAACAACATAATCGAATCACAGCCACGGTGGGAGAAGGCTGGTACAGCGGTTATCTGGGCTGGCAAAAGCGCAAGGACACCTACGGGAACACGAATGCATTGTTATTTCAAATGAAGATTAGTTATGAAGATGGCCGTTCTGAAGTCATTTGCTCTGATTCTTCCTGGGAGGAAACAAGCTGTGCCATTTTAATGTCGGATATTTATAACGGCGAAATCTATGATGCCCGACTTGAGCAGCAGGTAGCCGAACATAGCTCCTTAACCGAACGGAAAATGATGCAGGTCGTCTCGTTCCCGTTAAGTCATCTGATTGCTCAGGAGAACGAGCCTGTCCGTGTGATGAACCGATTGAAGCCTGTTGAACTCATTCGAACTCCTAAAGGTGAGCTGGTGCTTAACTTGGGTCAAAATATGGTAGGCTGGCTGGAATTTAAAGTGGAAGCCCCCGAAGGTACGGTTCTGAATCTGGTTCATGGTGAAGTGCTGGATCAGCAAGGGAACTTTTACAGAGATAATATTCGGGATGCAGCGCAGCAGATTACGTACATTTGTAGCGGGAAGGGGACGGAGATATTTAGGCCGCATTTCACTTTTCAAGGCTTTCAATATGTGAAGCTTGAGGGCTTTCCTGATGGCGTTACGATTGAAGATTTTACGGGTGTTGTTCTGCATTCGGACATGGAGACGATCGGGGTGTTTGAGACATCTGATCCAAAGCTGAATCAACTTCAACACAATATTGTGTGGGGGCAAAAGGGGAACTTCCTGGATGTGCCAACCGATTGTCCGCAGCGTGATGAGCGATTAGGCTGGACCGGCGATGCACAGATTTTTGCTAGAACTGCCAGCTTCAATATGAATGCGGCTTCCTTCTTCCGAAAGTGGCTTAGGGATTTGGCTTACAACCAGCTGGAAAATGGGGCAGTGCCTTTTGTAGTGCCGGATGTCCTCAAAGGAACCTTTGCCGATAATATGGACAAAACGACGGCAGCATGGGGAGACGCGGCGGTTATATGTCCGTGGACCCTATATCAATGCTATGGGGATAAGCAAATCTTAGTGCAGCAGTATAACAGTATGAAAGCATGGGTGGATTATATTCGCGCCCAAGGGGACGAAGAATGTCTTTGGGATACCGGTTTGCAGCTGGGAGACTGGCTTGCGCTGGATAGCGAGGAAGGAAGCTATTTTGGGGCGACGGACGGAACGCTAGTGGCCACTGCTTATTTTGCGTATTCGACTCATATTTTGGCACAGACGGCCAAACTGCTGAATCGTTATACCGATTACAACACATATAAAAACTTACATGAGGGGATTAAAACGGCTTTTGCGAACCGCTACTTCGATGACGCGGGCAAATTGACCTCCAATACCCAGACTGCACAGGTTGTGGCTTTGCACTTCGGATTGGTGCCAGAAAAGTATAAAACGCAAGTGATCCAGGAGCTCGTACGGCTCATAGAAAAAAATGATATGCATCTGGATACCGGCTTTGTGGGCACCCCCTATCTATGTCTGGTTTTATCCGACCATGGCTATACGGATGTCGCTTATAACATTTTATTTCAAAATGATTATCCTTCATGGCTCTATCAGGTTGAACGGGGAGCAACGACCATGTGGGAGCATTGGGACAGCATCAAAGTGGATGGCTCGTTCTGGAGCACCGATATGAACTCGTTCAATCACTATTCGTACGGTTCAGTAGGAGACTTTATGTACCAAAATATTGCCGGAATCGATGTGCTTGAAGCGGGCTATAAAAAATCACGTTTAGCTCCTAAACCGCCTGCCAATCTTACTTCGGCCCATGGCAAGCTGGAGACGCCATATGGCACGCTTGAAGTCCAATGGGAAATCGTGAATAAAGAAATGAAGATGACGGTTCACGTACCACATAATACGACGGCTGAGATTACACTTCCGGGCGTTATGGAGCCGGATGCACTACAGCAAATCATTGCTATGCAATATCCGTCGATTCAGTATCCGCCTGGTGATGTTCCACAGGAGCTGGCCGGGAAATTAGGTTCTACAGGGGAACAGGCGATTTTCCAAAGGGGCGGAGATCATGAAATGACGTTTACGGTCGGTTCTGGACAGTATACGTTCCAGTACAGATGCAACTAGAGGCTAAATAACATAGACTAGAGGTGAGAGCTTAATGAATATAAAGAACAAAGTTTTGTTTAAAACGGCGTTGCTATCCATTTCCTTAGTCCTGACGTCAGCGAGTGCCATTTCGGCTGTCATACCGATGATGCTGAACCAATTATCAGGCGTCTCCAGTTCGCTGATTGAAAGCGTAGTCACGATTCCATCCTTCTCGATGATGCTGTTTGTGCTGTTGAGTGGTCCGATTTCTTCCCGATTGGGTAAGAAAAATACAGTCCTGCTAGGACTTTTGCTGGTGGTCATCGGCGGAATACTTCCTATGATCACGACTAATATTACATGGATTCTTGCGCTGCGTTTGGTACTAGGTGCAGGTCTCGGGATGTTCAATTCACTGGCCGTCAGTTTAATTAGTGATTTTTTTGAAGGGGATGAACGCGCTCAATTAGTAGGCTTTCAAAGCGCCGTTCAAGGACTCGGAAGCAGCTTGGCTACCTTTGTGGCAGGGCAGCTCGCCCTAATTGACTGGCAGTTCGCTTTTTTATGCTATGGAATCACCATTCCTATTGCGCTATTATTCTTTCTGATCATTCCCGAACCAGAGCGCGGTGAGCCTACAGTAGAGGATTCGACAGAAAAGGGTCACAAGAGCGGGGGAATATCCATACCTGTACTTGGATTAGGGGCTGCACTTTTTCTGTTTATGACTTTTATCATGATTGTATATACCAAAACAGGCATTATGATTGCTGAAAAGAGCATGCCCAATGCTGGTTTTTTAGGAACTGCGTTAACGCTGTTTTCCTTGTCCACCATGATTGCGGGCTTCCTGTTTGGTAGAATCTATAAATGGTTTAGAAATTACGCTCCCTTTATCTCCAGTCTATTAACAGCAACTGGTTTTGTACTACTATGGTTTGCTCAGAATGTTACCATGGTTACCGTTGCCATGCTGATCATTGGCTTTAGTTTTGCGCTGTTTATTCCTTATATTTTTACCATACTAACTAAAATCGTACCTAAAGGCAGTGAGACTTTATCCATTTCCATTGCGATGGTAGGGTCCAATTTGGGAGCGTTTGCTTCGCCTTATGTGATCAAGTTAGTTGGCGTGTTGTCTGAAAATGAAGCCGTTTCATTTCCAGAC
>NZ_WUDQ01000287.1:0-4586 GCF_009827695.1 Paenibacillus sp. OT2-17
CACCGATTCCAGCTGGTGTTCCCACTGCCACGGATGAACAGGAATGAATATATAGCGGTTACCCTCCGTGTCTTCCGACTGAAGTATCCGATTAAATCGGCTGATATCCTCCTCTGTGAGATGTTGTCTCACCAACTGTTCTGACGTGTAGCCTGTGGAAAGAGCCGTTTGCACAAGTCCTTCTTTCACGGCAATCCAGTATACGGTCACATCCGAGTTAAACTCTGGACCGTAAGCAAGATTGTCTTTTAGGGTGAAGCCAAGCCTCGACTTGTAGCTTGGATGGTAGAGATGACCATCGCTCATATGGCTTTCGAGGGCATCATAGTGCAGGTCTTCATCCGGAATCTTCTCAGGCAGCAAAGCCCGGCACTGACTGTCCTTCGCCATCGTCTCCAGCAATTCCTGAATGAAGGCCGTCACATTCGCACCCTCCAGAAGGTTCAGTACCATTTCCTCCAGAAACAGATCCAGATCGGTGCAGGGCACGCCCTCTCTTCGAATCGAGCCCTTCGCCACCTTCACTCGGCCAAATGAAAATTTTCGCTCCGCCTCACAGCTGTATGTCACAGCCTGCCCTGACGTACTCCGCCCCACAGTACACCATTCGTTTTCCCCCACCTTACAGTCAAGGATACCCTCGAACCACATGGCTTCCAGCGCCTGCCGCATGATCCGTTCCTGTACATCCGTGTATACTGTTGTCTTGTGACCTTTCTCAGCCCTGTACCCTATGAACCCCACGCCACTTCACTCCCTATTCGGTTCATTATACTGCTCACCGGCACATACGCCGGGGTCTGACTGATCCCCCTGAGACAGCTCACCAGATTTTGTTTAGCCAGAAAACTGTCCGCGGTCAGCAAATGCTGCACATACACGTTTCCAGTTCGATCCAGTTCCTTCACAAGCACTTCGCGGACCTTTGCCCAGAAATGCTCCTCCGGTACGTTCACATCCCTTGCCATCGCATGAATGAGGGAACCCAGATGGTTGATGATAAAGTAATAGGATGTCCTCGCCCAAGCCTTGTCCCGTGGATAAAACAACAATCTGGAGGGATCAGTATCCACTTCATGGATCAGCTCCTCATCGACACTGACTCCTTCCAAGTCACGCACGATAAATGCCTCAGGCATTCCGTCCCTTAGCGTCACGAGAGTATTTTGCAAGTGAGCTTCAAAGTGAATGCCGCGCTCTCCGGCCGCTCGTACAATGGGCAGCAAAGACAAGGTCAGATAACGTGCAAACCAGCGCTCGGCTTCAGCACGTACGCCACCCAGCATCGTCATAAGTCGTGATTGCATTCCCGGCAAGGGGGCTTCTACCAGACTCGACAGGACATATGTACATTCCGGGTCAAACTCAATCGGTCTGTATGCGACGGTAAACAGACTCGTTAATTCCCCCTCCTGAAAATCACAAGTGGCTACACCTGTCTCATAGGCAATCTGCGTATGCTGATCTGCACCGAAGCAATTCTGCTGCCTGACGTACCTGGAGGCGTCCAGCGTCCTTCGCATCTGCTCCGCACTATTGGTGCGAATCATGTTGGTAATCTGCATGTTTAGCGACAGCTTGATATTGCAATTCAGCTCTGGAATATAGACGGTGCGTACCGAGGAGGTCGGGTAGGCCTTCGGCCCGCCGCTGCCCATCGGAATGAGTTTCTTATCCAGAATATACTGCTGGACCTCGGACAAGCCCAACACGTACGCATACTGCCAGGGATGGATAGGCAGTAGTTCATACTCATCCCCATGCTCACCCCACTCTGCTTCCCAAGCTTGTTCCACATGCCCGTGCAGGCTGGCATGCAGATTGATCCTAGTGTAATCATCCACCCATTCCTGCATGTACACATCCTTCCTCACAGCAACGTAACAGAGTTGGAACGAGGTACGCAGTTCTGGGCTGTACATCCGTACGTCGTGTTCGGTGAAGCCTTTGGAGTTTTTCGGAAACGGGTGAAAGGGATGACCATATACCAGAGACTGTTCGGAAGTACAGTAATCATATATGCCAAGTCCAGCAGCCTGCTCGATATACAGTGCAAGATTATTCACGCTGTTATCTACCTTTTCCGCAAAATCACGCACATCAGCCGCATGGGTCAACCTGCCTTGCTCATGCCGGCTGTTTCCATACGCCGTGTCTTCACTCAGCTCCCGTGTGATCCAGCGAACCAGGTCCTGATAATGCACTGCTTGCCCGCGCTGTTGTACGCTTCGGTACTCATGCTCTCCCATAGCCGAGTAATACGCTAATTGTCCGGTTATCGTCACCCCGCTGGCCTGAAAAGCAACTGCGTACGTCATCGCATTCGGATCAATCTGAATGTCGCCCTCCTTCTCCACCGAAAGCTCTCGGATATAACAATTGAGCAGCAGCTTGCAAGAGTGTATATTCGCCTGCTGCTCTGCTTCAGACCTGAGCCTGTTTTCCATCTCGAACAATGTTGCCAACCTTCTTTCGGGTTATAAATAAAACAAGGGACAAGGTCACAGGATGGCACAGCCGAGACCCATACTAATCTCTTTCAGTGCCGCCCATCTGGCCGTATCTGCTGGTGTTCTGACCCGTTGAACCATTAGCAGACCAATCCATCTAGAGTACCTACACTGCTGACCAGCAGCGGAATGCTGGATGGATGCCACCGCTTGCGGCGGGCAGGCACGTCCATTCGAATATACCGATCACACCATAGGAGCAAGAACAACGCAAAACGCAAGCGGGCTATTGAGCCAGAACAAGCAATGATTTGCCCTTATTCTGCAATCGACTTTTCGAAATGATGTTCCATCTGAAAAAGATACTCCAGGTACAACCGGACGACATCACGTGTGGTCCCCCCAAAGGGGAAGACATGGTGGGTCAGGTCCGGCAATGCGTTGACTTCCAAAATGCCTCCCTGATCTCCTGTCAGCGGCTGGCGGATATTCTCACAACGGATATCAATGCCAGCCACATCAATCCGGAGGGCTCCTGCGGCCTCAATTGCCATTTGTGCATTGTCAGGAAGAATCGCTTCCGTACAGTCCATATAAAATTCACTGATGTTCCCGGCGGCCGAATTGCGAAGATCATATAGCTCGATCTCCCTTCCTGCCGCAGGTACCTCCTCCAGTGTGATTCCCTGTCCAAGCAGAACCTTTCGCAAAGGCTCTGCGTCTTCATTAATCTTGGGAAAGGCCTCGAACTTCCCTATACTGGTATGCTGGATTCGCTGCTGATTCAACATTCGAATCAACGCCCGGATGGTTGAGGTGCCGTCTCCTTCTACATAGACAGGTCGATACTCATTTACTGCCGCCACTTCCCCGTTAATGACCAGTACCCTGTAATCCACACCCGTTACGAATTGCTGCAGCATGATGCTGTTACTATGGGTACCCGCCCGGGCAATAGTCGCTTCCAGTTCCTCGTTTGTTCGAACGTCCAGTGTCACACCTGCACTGCCGCTTGCGTCCAGCGGCTTCACTACAACGGAACGATGCAGTTTCAGAAACTGCGTTGCCTTGTCACCCATTGCCTCGATAACGATAAACGGCGGCACAGGCATTCCCCGCTCATGCAGTAGCATATTACAAACCTGCTTGTTCTTGGCGAGCAGTCCAGCGATCAAGGGTAGACGATGCGATCTGGTTTTATTAATGACTCTGCGCTTATCCCCATAGGATAATTCCAAAAAATCTTCACATCCTGCGAGAAGTGGCTCGCAGGTCATTCCCATTTCTCTTGCTTTGCTTATGATGAGTCGGTTTTGCAGATTATGAATTCCTTTCGGAAACAATGAAAATCCTCCCCGACCGAATGAAGGCGTTCGCTCCTGGTTGTGCTTTCATCGGATTGATTTGATGGAAATAATATTGATAATGATTATCAGTTTCAAACAAAATCTATTTTATGGCAATTTCAGTCACCTTGTCAATAATAAGCTTTTTAGGAAAAATAAGATGGTTTTTGCAGGGAGAGAATCCCCAAATGAAGGAGTGTTCATGGAACAATGGGCACAACAAATAAGGCAAGCTCTGAATTTCGTTATGTCATAAGCTTGCCTGTGCTATTCGCTGTATTGAGATGCAATGAAGTATAGGCTGGGGATGTGGATGATGATCATCGGCATTAATGCTTTAATTTGGGGCAGGTTGGGCAGTAATCTTCTGGATCATCTGCAGCGAGATAATAGAAACAACAGGTTTTGCGCACACGAATGGGTGTATCTGAGACAGCTGTTGCCCGCTTGGGCGTGTTAAACTGCTTGAGCGGATTACGGGATTCACCAAAGAGATGTGCAGGTGCATCACGAATTAGATAATGGAAGTCCTCTTCGACACGCTGCTTTTCTTCAGGCGTGGCTCCTTCAGCAAACTTGTTCTCATAGAGCCAGTATACGTAAATGGCCGTGTTCTCCCACAGGACTGAACGTGAAACCCGCGTTGCCTTGGACAGCGATTGCCACACCTTGGCCAGATTACCGGCGAACATCTGTTCAATCACCTGATCTCTCCATACACCACGCTGATCCGCCTCCGGTGAGGTCGTCTGCCAATTAGTCAGACGAGCCTTGGGGAGCCATGCCTCCC
>NZ_WUDQ01000288.1:0-4572 GCF_009827695.1 Paenibacillus sp. OT2-17
TATCATCGTAAAGTCCTCTACGTGGACGCCGCTCATTGCGGCTGCAGGGCCTGGGAGTGGCTGCATGCGGCAGTGACCGAACTCGTTCTTATAACCGGTGCGGCAGCCGAAGATCAGGATGCCCCCATCCTCTACATATTTCTGTAACATAGCTGCCGTACTGTCTCGTAGGATCGCCGGATGCGTGTATACCAGCACCTTGTAATTGGCCAGTTCCCGCAGCTGTTCTGATTCCATACCCGGACGGATTGTAGCCATATCCGAAGGTATATGTCCATACTGCAGTGCCTTGTACCAGCCGAGCTCACTTTGCTTTGTCAAGGGACCATACCATTTATCCAACTCGCCATCCCACTCGTTATCATAGTCACGAAGTAGAGCAACCTCTGCCACGTAACGTTTGCCAAGAATCCGCCCTCCAACCTTTTGCAGCTCCTTTCCGACGCGGCCTGCTTCTGCGACCCGACGATTCGGCTGATTGTGATAATCATTAATTCCATGCCAGTACATTTCCGTACCAAACGTTACCGTTCTCCAGCGGAAATACAAAATCATGTCTGCCCCGTGAGCAATGCTTTGGTAGGTCCACAATCGCATCTGCCCCGGGCGCGGAGATGGCATCTCCATCCTGTTCACCCATCCTCCTGGACCGGATTGCTGCTCCATCACGCAGAAATTTGGTGACATCCCTCTGACGTTACTTAAAGTAAGCCCCCACTTGCGATCCAGCAATGGCTTCTCCCCTTGGTCCGGATAAATGGTACTGAATTGAGGGTAAGAATCGTACGAGAAAAAATCAAGCAGTTGATCCGTCATTTTATGGCTATCCAAATGCCCGAATACACCGTTGGTTGTCACCCACTGATTAGGCGCCACTGACCGAATAATGTCCACTTGTAGCTTGGCAAACGAAATGGTGTTATCGGATATAAATCGCTTCTCGTCCAAAGCCTGATGAGGATTCGTTGACCCGGATACGGTCGGACGAGTTAGATGGACCTGATTCCAGCTGTCGTAAGTTTGATTCCAGAATACAGCCCCCCAGGCCTTGTTGAGTTGCTCCAACGTACCGTATTTTGCCTCTAGCCAGCGCCGGAAAGCCTGATGATCTGCCTCGGCATAGAAGACGTTTATCTCGCAGTTCAGCTCATTATCAATTTGCCACCCAATGATGGCCGGATGATCTTTGTAATGTTGTGCCATCTCTCTTGTAATACGTGCGCAAAGCTCCAAATAAACGGGACTGCTGTAGTTATAATGCCGACGCTGACCGTGTTGGAACGTGACCCCTTCCATGGATACGTTCAGCACCTCGGGATACTTATAAGTAAGCCATGCCGGTGGCGTAGCTGTTGGTGTGCCCATGATCACTTGAATCCCGTTCGCGTCTGCCTGCTCCAAGAAACGGTCAAACAGCGTGAATTCGAACTTTCCTTCCTCCGGCTCGAAGATCGACCAAGCAAATTCTCCAATCCGAATGATGCTGAAGCCCAGTTCCTTCATTCTTATGAGATCGTCCGACCACAACGATTCGTCCCAGTGTTCAGGATAATAACAAGCTCCTAAATGAAAGCGATCTAAAGATAAGGATTTCGGCATGCTCCAATTCTCCTTCAGTAGAAGTGATAGTACAAAAATGTGATTATCTGATAATCGTATCTATTGTAATATAAGAATAAAAGGATTAGAATAACTCGATTTTGCTAATTGAATTACTTTTTTGCTAACTTACTCAAGGAGATGGATACATGATTAAAATAGATTGTTATCTTCCTTCACCCATTCTAAAAGGTATACTGTTTCCCGAATCGTTAGGACATTACAAGAACTTCCCCAATCATGGGGAGCGAAGGAATGCAGGATTACTAAAAGATTACAATTTACATATCATTTTTGCAGGCAAAGGCGCTATTGTGCATGATGGGAAGGAAATCGAGCTTACCCCTGGCATGGGCTTTCTTTTCGGCAAGCATACGACGCAGCAATATCGAACTAAACCCGAGGATCCCTGGGATGTCCGATGGATTCATTTTGACGGGCAGGATGTAGATTCGCTATTACAAGGTCGAAGCATGCACGAACCGTATCTGTTCTCGCTCCACCGGCCAGAACGTTTAAAACCGCTGATGGAAGAAATGTTGCAACTTGCCCAAACTTACCGTCACGACTATGATGTACAGATCTCTTCCCTGCTTTATGAAGTCCTTCTGGAGATCGTCCATCATTCCCACCAAATTTTCGGCACCTCTCCCGGCGGCACCGTCCATGAGAGGATTCGTCATACGGCGGAATATATTCGTATGCATTGTCGAAACATGCTCGATTTGAAGACAATGGCTGCGACGTCAGGTTATAGCTCCTTTCATTTTAGCCGACTCTTCCATCAGATCATGGGTAGTACTCCAGCTCAATATTTGCTCCAATGCCGAATAACGCTGGCCAAACAATTGCTTGTATCTACGGCACTCACTGTAAAGCAGATTGCACTGGAAACCGGCTTTCATCAAAGCAGCTATTTTATCAAGAGATTTCGGGAGCATACAGGCATCACGCCGGAGCAGTTTCGCCAGCTGAGAAAGATGGGTTAGTACAATCCAAAAACTCCTTCAATAGCTGGGCGTGTGTGTATGGCAGCGTACAAATCGAAATTACAAATTATGCAGTTGAATAAAAGAATAAGCGGCCGCTTAGGACGTTTGGTTAACATGTCCTACGCTACCGCTTTTGTTAATGTTTTTTATTTCGCTTATATTTGGGATTAATTTGTCTGTTTGGATATCGCTCCGAAATATTCTACAACTACCTCACGGAATTCCAGAGCAGCCCGCGAAATATACCGACTCCTGTGCCATAATAAAGCGATCTCCCGTACCAATTCGTGATTTTCTACTTGGAGATACTTAAGATGTTCCCGTGAATTTCTTGCCGTGCTTGGTATGAAGGCTATGCCAATTTCAGCTTCCACAAGCGTACTAAGCCTTGCAGGTTCATCCCCCTCATACACATATTTAGGTACAAATCCTTCCGATTTGCATATAGAGTCCACTAAATCGCGAGTACCGTAGCCTCTCTTTACACCGACAAACCATTCATCCCTTAGATCTGTCAACGTTACACTGCTTCGATCTGCCAGCCGATGTCCCTTTGGAACAGCTACAAGGATTGGGTCGATAAACACGATTTGGCATTCGATGTCATCTCCCTCTATTGGAGGTGAGGACAAGCAAAAATCGACCTCGCCTCTATGAAGAAGCGTTACCATTTCCTGCGTAGTCAGCATTTGCACATGAAATTGAATATAGGGTCGCTTTTTCCGAAACTCTCGAAGGATATTGGGTAATGTGCTAGCGGTGGTCACCGCCAATTCGAGAGTGCCATGTTCCGGGCTGGATAAATCACTAAGCTCCTGCTTCCCCTGCTCCAATTCAAATAAAGCCCTCTCTGCACGTTGAAGGAATCTGCTTCCGAACTCATTCAATCGCAGTTTCCTCCCTGTTCGATCGAATAGAGGAACCCCCAGATCTTCCTCCAAGCGCTGAATCGTTTTGCTCAGCGACGATTGAGTAACATGCAGACTTCGTGCAGCTTCGGTCACATGTTCCAAACGAGCTACCGTCAGAAAATATTGCAGTTGAAGAAGTTCCATTATGATCCCCCATTCATTCCCCCAAGTCAATGAGATTATAACATCAAATGCGTTGGAATAAATAATCGGTTTCAAGTACGAT
The DNA here is from genome assembly GCF_009827695.1 of Paenibacillus sp. OT2-17. Classification (NCBI taxonomy): domain Bacteria; kingdom Bacillati; phylum Bacillota; class Bacilli; order Caryophanales; family Paenibacillaceae; genus Paenibacillus; species Paenibacillus sp. OT2-17. The sequence goes on from NZ_WUDQ01000288.1 coordinate 3,729, forward strand.
GACATTAATTCGCTATGGGGGGACCAGAAATGAGCGTTCGCAGCTGGTGGTTAATGATTTCAGTTGGTCTAGGGATACTATTGAACCCATTAAATTCTTCGATGGTTTCTGTTGCTATTCCAAGTCTGCAAAAAGTGTTCCAACTTGACTTTACAGGTGTTTCCTGGATTATTTTTTCTTTCTACATTGCAAGTAGCATCGCTCAACCTGTCATGGGAAAAGCCAGCGATTTATTCGGTCGTAGAAAGATATTTCTTACCGGGCTTGTTGTAGCCTTCATTGCATCATTATTGGCTCCATTATCACCAAATTTCGGGTGGCTCATCGTGTTCCGCATTGTGCAATCCATCGGAACAAGCATGATGGTTGGGGTTGGAATGGCTATTGTTCGAATTCATATTACAGAAAAACAAGCAACTGCGTTGTCTGTTTTGTCCATATTCCTATCTGGAGCAGCAGCAATTGGCCCCTTTATTGGCGGAGTCTTGATTCATTGGTGGAATTGGCCTGCTATCTTTTTCATCAATATTCCGTTTGTGGTGGCCAGCTTTGTATTGGCTTGGAGGAATATTCCTAAGGATGAACTGCCAACATCCTTAGCACGCAACATGTCCTTTCGTAAATGGTTTGAATTGATTGATGCATCAGGGATTCTGCTCTTCACAGTGGCTTTGGTTACCCTACTCGTTGGATTACTCTCAGCAAAATCATTTGGACATATCTCATTAGGAAATGTCATTGTCGGGCTGATAGGTCTCGTTGCGCTGGGGATATTCGTACGACATGAGTTAAAAGCGACATCACCCTTTATCCCTTTACGCACATTCGCCAAGTACCCTGCAAT
>NZ_WUDQ01000289.1:0-4528 GCF_009827695.1 Paenibacillus sp. OT2-17
CAAGACGCATCTATGCACCGATTTTTTCAGGGGCACAGATGCGTCTTGTACTTGGCGGTACAGCAGATGCAGCCGTTCTGGTTGACTCGTGATGGCACTGTAAGTTAATGAAACACTCAGCTTCAAATATTCAAAGCAAGCTTCACGTATTTGGCGTAATAAGGTTTCTAGCAGTACAGTGTCTGTATGTTCTGCGGGATCGAGAATGTTAAGCATCAGCAGTACACTGTCCTCATCCATATCAACGGTCTCCACCTGGTACGTCTGTCCGCATATTTCAGAAGCAATGTTCATGATTGCAAACTTATAGGGTAGCAGATCAGGTCCACGTTCGCTTTGCCATCGGGTATATTCATCTATGCGCAGCAGCACAAGGCGGTAGTCTTTGTCAAACTGGAACGTAATCCCAAGCTCGCGCAATCGTTCCGGTTCTTCACCGGTAGGAAGATTTCGGATTCCCCGGATCACATTTTTCAAAATGTTTTGCCGGATCGTGTACATACTGTTTCGTTTCTCCGATTCCAGTGAATTCATATGCACAACAATTTGGCCAATAGGCGTATACAGCATTTTGGACAGCAGCCACGAAGCCACGAATCCTGCCAATGCAATGATGGCGGCTATCAGTAACATTGCATTACGAATAACACTTGCCATTTTGATAACGCTTTCATACGGTGTGACACTAATATACTGCCAACCTAGTCCATCCGGAGAGGTGTAGGAAATGAGTGATCTTTTACCATGAAAGTCTTCTACAAAATAGCCTGTTTCTTGTTTTTTGACTCTCGTGTGCAGCCATAGCTGTTCTTTTTCGTTCAAAGTTTCGTCTGTCAATGTTGTACCAGACAACAGTCTGCCCTGATCGTCTAAAATATAAGCGGTCCCGCCTGAGATTGGATTCGCCGCCATTTCCTTGTTCATCCAGGCCGCCGACACATTCACAATCACAGCCGAATTTATTGCTTCGTTCGAGTTAATTGCGTCATAACATAAATACGTATAGGCTGCGATATCTGGGCTTGCTTGCTCTACTTCAGCTCTGGAGTCTGAGGCAGACAGCAGCGGATACGTGCGTGGAATAGGCGTAAAGGGTTTATAGTCCTGATAATGATCCAGCACGCGAATGATATCTGTATCAGCCAGTTCATGTTTGCTGAATAGCCCGTTTTGACCTTGTGAGGACGCAATGTAGAAGGTGCCGCTTTTAGGGTTAAACACGTAGATGGATTCGATATACGGCATGGAATTAAGATAATTGTTCAATTCGGTCATGGCAGCGGTTACATCATATACATTAGGTTTTGGATAATACAACAACTTGGACAGGGTACTGCTGCGATACATTTGGAATGCCAACGATTGAGCAATAGATGTCATGTTAATAACCTCTCTGCTTCTCAACGTCAAGCTGTTGTGATTGGCCTCGAATGCCTGCTCCTTCTCCACGCGAATATAGTAAAAATAATACACAGTGGTGGATACCAGCAACGTTAGCGTAATACATAACGTAATGCTGACCAGCAATTTGCTGTGAAGCTTGTGATGCTTTTTGAAATTGCTCATATGAACAGGCCTCCTGTCTGTGTGCACGTAGCTGTAAAGTACACCCTATTTATGTATTCATTATACGTGTGATCTTGTGAACAGGACAGTGAACAAACCGATTCTTTGTGAAAAATAATAATTTTTTCGTAAAAAGGCCAGGAACACTTATACGCATTGGATTGCGTCGATTCCCGGCCGGGTTTGTCTATTCAAATAAAAGAAGGAAAGATGACGGTACTGCAATTAGTCAGGAAATTGAACGTTACCTTTAACGATATAGGCTCCGCCTGTACCATTTTCCGCTAGAGCTGGGATTGTATCGTTCAGCACGACACCGCGAATGTCCGTAATCCGTATTTTCAGAGGTTGTTTTCCTAAGTTAGTGCCTAGAAAGTGGTTGTAATCCTGTTTTTCGAGATTGAGCCATTGTTCGTTTTGTTGGACTTCCATCTTCAAGACCGGATATTTATGATTGCGTACTTGAATGGCTGCCCACCATTGGCTGCTGCCTTCTTTAATGCGGTAGGAGACATTGCCGTTAACCGGAGCTTTGACAACTTTCCATGAAATATTGATTTTTCCGTCTATTTGATTTCCAATCAGGTTGAACGCGTTTGGGGACAGATCGAGCGCGCCACTTGGACCTTCAGGGTAAAGATCAGTTACATATACGGTTGTTTTCCCTTTGGGACCTTGAACTTCCAAATAGGCTCCAGCTAATGCAGCTTTGATTCCGTTATAATTCAGTTGTGTGCGGTTAAGCGCTGTAATTTTGGCATCCGAAGGGATGGGATCAAGCAGTAATGCCCCTCCAGAGTAACCTGATCCCGTATATGTGGCGTACCCCGTGTATGTATCATTCCAAGCAGCTGAAGCGGGAAGGGCGAATAATACAAGACTTAGCAACGATGTCAGACCGATGGTTTTGAACTTTCGGAACGTCGATTTTTTTTGCATAATCATTTCCTCCTTATTCATTTAATAGATTCATATAGTAAATATAAACACTATATTACCTAATATTTCAAATTGTACAATAGGACTTTGAGGCAAAAAGAAAATATTGAAGATGTTTGTCAACATACTCATAGGCCATATGTCTTGTTTTTTGGGAAATGGTTGAACTGTGCTCTTTTTCGCAGAAGGTTTGCAGGGCAGCCGCGATAAGGTCAGGAAGATGTAGCCTTATAACAGAGGGCAGGGCTGACTGGAGAGTAAGCACAGAGGAGGGGGTTAATAATGGGGACGAAACTAGGACTTTTGAATGAAGTCTTTTAAATAGAATAAGCGAACTATTGTTCTCCTTTTGTTTGTCGTATACAATCGAATCATGCTGATTCAAATGGAGTGATGTTGAACTCTGTTGTATGCTGCAACGAAAGGATGTTTTGCACCATGATGGGAAGAGCCCATTTGATTATTGGAACCGGGGTCTCCCTGTCGGTATTAGCTCTAAGTGGATACGAAGTGACCCCGGCTGCCGTGGCAGCTGCTGTGGTCGGTTCACTGTTGCCGGATATTGACGAGCCTAACTCCATGCTCGTGAGCCGAGCGCTACCAACCCAAATGCTTAGGCTCGTACAGCTTCTAATGATTGGGGCTGCTGGTTGGGTTTTTTTCACCCGTTTGGCTCCACCGCCATGGAATCTTGTGTTGGCTTTGCTGATGATCAGTGCTTCTTTTATGCCTTCACGATCCATGCGCAAGGTTATTATCTTTCTAATTGGTATCGGCCTAGCCTGGTATGGAGAATCATATGCACCGTGGAATTATATCGCCGGGTGTCTGCTGATCATTTGTACGTTAGTCCCACACCGAGGGTTGACACATACGGTATACGGGACAGTCGCATGGACTGCGCTGCTTTATGGTACGACACGTTTGCACGGTGACAGCATATGGCTGGCTGGAGGTATGGCATATTTGCTGCATTTACTGGCAGATTCCTTGACGAATAATGGAATTAAACCTTTGCCGCCGTTCAAATGGAAGCTGCGATTTAAATTGATGAGTACCGGAACCCGGAAGGGAGCTAAGATAGAAAACGTCTGTATTGCTTTAACTACTGTACTTGTAGTGATTGCTTTGCTTCGTTATAAGCATTTGATTTGATATATTCTATCTTTTGTTTCTATTAAATTAAAAAAACAGTCAATGCACGTTGTACGTGTCTTGACTGTTTTTTTATAGATTGCGATTCTCGATTACAACTTAGGCTCGTTCAATAATGGTATTCAGCGTTGTACGATCCAGATTTTGAACCAGCTTGATGATCAGCTCTTTGGCTGCATCATAATCATCAGTGTGAATAATTGACGAGGAAGTATGGATGTATCGTCCACAGATGCCTATGACAGTGGATGGCACGCCAATTCCGCTCAAGTGCACTTGACCTGCATCGGTTCCCCCTGTGGAGATGAAATATTGATACTTGATTTTGTGAGTTTCCGCCATGTCTTGCACGTACTCCACAATCCCGCGATGTGTAATCATACCTGGATCAAATACCCGCAGCAGTGCGCCTTTACCGAGGTGCCCGTAAGCATTCGGGTCGCCGCCCATATCGTTGGCTGCACTGCAATCCAGTGCAAAGAATATATCCGGCTGAATCAGATTGGCCGCTGTGCGTGCACCACGCAGTCCCACTTCTTCTTGAACAGTGGCCCCTGCATACAATGTATTGGGAAGCTTGTCTTTTTCTTTATGTAATGCTTCAAGCAGTTCAATAGCCAAGCCTACACCGTAGCGGTTATCCCATGCTTTAGCCATGATTTTTTTAGGATTTGCCAGTGGAGTGAAATCACAGATCGGCGCAATGGCCGTTCCTGGTACGATCCCCAGATCTTGCGCTTCTTGTCTGCTGTCTACGCCGATATCCAGATACATATGCTTGATGTCCATAGGTTTGCTGCGTTGCGATTCATCCAGCAAATGAGGCGAGACAGAGCCAACTACACCGATAACTGGGCCTTTTGGAGTC
>NZ_WUDQ01000028.1:0-25640 GCF_009827695.1 Paenibacillus sp. OT2-17
GGGAGCTTGATGGGCGGATTAACCGCTCAATGGATTGGTTACCGAAACACCTATTGGGTATGTTTGGCCCTAATCATCTGCTCCCTTGGTCTCCTGGCAATTTCGAAGAAATTAGAGTTTGAAAAATCTGCTGCTTTAAAAGAAAGGAATCACAGTATATAGACTGCGCTTATTTTTCTATGGCGGAGAAATGACTCATAATTGTATCTGCAGCATGTCTATACCCACCAGCCTGGCGTAATGATTCGCCGATCACATGAGCCTGTTCTTTATAGGTTGGATGACTCAATACCTCTAATAAGGCAGCTCTCAAACTAGCGGGTGTAAGCTCATTTTTATCCACAACAACACCCGCTCCCAGTTCCTGCACCCGACTGGCTACGATCGGCTGATCCGATGTTAAAGGAATCATGACCTGCGGTACATTGTAATATAGGGCTTCACTTGTACTGTTCATCCCCGCATGTGTAACAAAAGCGTCCACATGCTGAAGCATTTCCAATTGCGGAATATAAGGCTTGATTATAAAATTGTCAGGGATACACGGGGCCAATGGCTCCATGTCTGTATAATTGCCTGAAGACAGCACAAACTGCACAGGCAAATCGCGAAATGCTGCAAAACAAAGCTTATAAAATTCCAAGTCTTTATTCAAAATAGTACCCATTGAAATGTAAACCGCCTGTGGATGCAGAACACGAAGTTGTTCGAACGGGAAAGATGGAGCATCTTTACGCGGTACAATAGAAGGACCTGTAAAAATAAAACTGTGATCCAGTTTTTCGGCTTGCGGTTGAAAATAGCGGCTTGTATAAACTATTCTTAAGCGCCCGCCATGAGGAGCAATCTCTTCTATAGCCGGAGCGTCAACCTGAAGCTCATTAGCTAGTTGATGCGTTATTTGCATCGTAGCCGTGTACAACTTTTTTACCTCCGGATCATTGTCATTCATGCCTTGTCCCGATCCCAACGGCTCTACGAAAGCAAAAGAAGCGATAGAGCACACAGCAGGGATTCCTAGCTTCTGTGCAATAATCGTGCCTCCCCAGCCCATCAAAGAATCATAGATTAAATAATCATAGGTTCTGTTTTCAATAACTCTCAAAACCTCTGGAATAATCGGAAGAATCATACCTTTTACCATCATGTACACAAATTGATAATGATGTTTGTATTCTGCTGGCTTTAAATCAGAGTCTTTAGAAAAAGCATCATCAACAAAAGGGTAGGTGATCATCTGTGCTCCTGTCTGTTGAATTCTCGTACGATATTCTTCCGTACACACATAGTCAACATCCTCCCCACTGTCTACCAACCTTTTCACTAATCCTAGTGTCGGATTAACATGGCCTTCAGCAGGCGTGATCACTACTAACACACGTGCCATACCTTACACCTCCAAATCAATAATAAATTACAATTTGAAATAAATGCACTTTTAACATAGCAAACATTTACCATATAAACAAGTATTTTCAACACCGAAAATTAAGTATGTATCCTCTACTCAAACTATAGAAATAAGCGAGACTGAACGCTAGAAGCGCTTGCCCCGCTTAACCATTGAACATCAAATTTAAAGACGCCAATCCCAATGGTCTGTCCCGCTCAGAACAGCTTCAACGGTGTACTGGCTTGCTTCATCGGCGGTAAGCTGTTTGGCCCAAGGTACACGCCCGCTACTTTCCGCACCTGGCCCAAAGTTGTCAAACTCTCCAAATCTTGCGGTCTGCTCATTGGATTCCTTACCCCAATTGTTCCAGCCGCCCGGCTTGATATGGTCATCCATATAGGTCTTCAAAAAAGTAACATGAGCGTAAGGGCGCCATGGCCGTCCGAGATCCACCTTGCCTGTCAAGCCATTTTCTGTTGTCAGACGACATTGAATAAATACAAAGCCCGGCTTGTTCTCTTCTGTTGAAGCTGCTGTCACATATCCAGCACGCAGGCTGTGTATGATCGAATTATCAAACACGGCAGGTGCATTGCCAAATATAAAATCTACACTGCCACTGATGTAGCTGTCCTTGAAATACTGTCTGCCACGGTTCACAAGCAACGTATCCTGTAGGCCGGTAATTTTGACATTGTGATACTTACCACGATCGCCTTCGGCATATAACGCTACAGCCTGCACCTGCCCAGTTCCTTCTGTATTGGCAACCGTGATATTCTCCAACACAAAATCGGGACTTTGCACACGCATTGTATAGCTGTTGCTTGTTCCTAATTCTTTTCCGTCCACCACGGTTTTGGCCGTATCATCAAAAGAAATGATCGTTTTGTCGCGATCTTCTCCGATAATGCTCAGATTTTTTTTGGAGGAATTCACCTTTATTTTTTCACGATACGTACCGTTTTTGAGATGGATAACTGTCCTTGTGTTGCTGTCGTCAGGGACTGCGTCAATAGCTGCCTGAAGAGATCTAAAGTCAGCAGGGCCATAGGTCGCTACCACCACACTAGTGGGATGAGTTCCTCCTGAGTCTGTCAGGTTGCGGATGGTGACATTGCTGAATTCCGACGTATTGTAATTCCATACATCGTTTTGTTGTTTGGATGCATCAGTAGCCAACCCGAACAATAACGGCTGATTATCCGGCACATCTATAACAGTTTCACCAACCTTCTCCCAGTTCGTCACACCATCTGCGGATACCCAGCCGGTAACCTTTTGTCCTTGTCGTACAAGACGAACCGAATATGGCGTTGTAATAAAAGCCTCCATTGACGCACGTTTCGTCTTACCATCCGTTTGATCACGACTGATAAGAATACCCTGTTCGCCATATTTAACAAATGCTAAAGACATAAAAGCCATTTTTGATCCAGGCTTCAGCGATTCACGAATCATTACACCCGCTTCGGCATTATCATCCACCGGGGTAATTTGTTCCACACGGGCTGTGATCTCAGTGTCACCTTCCCATTTTTGATAAGCATAATGGAAAATATCTGCCTTACCGTCAACGTCTCCCGCTGACTTCAGTCGTATGCTGCTACCGCTAGCATCTTCTTTTAAGACCTGTGTATGCCCTTTTATATAACCATCATTGCCCTCAGAGCCAATCTCTTCGCTGAGCCAACTTCCCGATTGCGCAGTCGTATTGACGTGAATGGTAACAGGATTGGAAAATACAGCAGTCCCCTTGCGGTCGGTCACCCGTACAATAATATTGTGGGTACCATCTGTTACATGATTCCAATCGAGATGATAAGGTGCGGTCTCTACTTTACCAACAAGTTTGCCGTCAATGATAAATTCAACGTGAGCAATACCATCTTTGTCCTTGGCTGTTGCTGTTATGGTCGCATCCCGGCCTGCTTCCAAAATATCGTTATGCTTTAGTGAACGTCCGTTTGCATCCGACACCTGAACGACGGCCTCTGGATTATCCACCTCATTTCCATTCGCTAGCTTCTCAATAAGATCATTTAAATAGACCTCAAGATTCGTATAACCCTTGGCAAAATGAGCATACGCCCCTGTACCGGCAAGCCCCTGACCGTCACGGTCATCTGCATTATTGGGGTCCAGCCCATTGGCACGTTCCCATTCATCTGGCATTCCATCATGGTCACTGTCAGAAAGCTCCGTCGTCGTTACGTTATAATCGTCATAAATCCACCCTGCTTCACGCGGAGAGTTAATAAACGCACCCGTTCCATTGTTCACATCATTCATAATTCGAGCGTCCACCGCATCTCTTCTTGGCAGCGTGGCTCCTGAGCCGGCAAGCACCTCAGTATATGCGGTTTGTGCATCTGTCGCTTGATATGGACCATACGCATCTGGTGAGATTCCGTTGTCGTATTCCCCTCTAACTTCAATCGGCTCCGCCAAACGGGTGGAAGGATCAATAATTGACCCAATGGATGTTCCAAGCTGCCAGTTGTCTTTTGTAACCGAGTCATTGCCGTACATGTAGTTACCACCAATAAAGATGCGTGTTTTATATTTTTTACTACCCACGTCCACAAAGATTTGACCGCGAACGTCCTGATATGTGTTGGGGCCATACTTATAATAGTTATTTAGCACATTATACGATCCTTCACCGCCGCCGTACGAAGAGAAAAACCCCCAGTTATAAATGACATTATTGGTCATTTCCACAGCATCGATTTGTTTTTTATCGGTTGGAAAACGCGGATTACGGCTTGCATTGTGAGCCAACAAGTTATGATGATAGGTGGAATTTCGTCCGCCCCATATGCCGCCATAGCCGTGGCGACCTTTCTGGTGAGTGGTCATTAGCATACTTTCGGACGCAATGGACCATTGTACCGTTGTATTGACGTTGTCATACAGGCTCAGTACCTCATCCACCGACCAGCTAAAGGAACAGTGATCAATCATTATGTTTTTATGGTATCTGGCCCCTAACGCGTCATCCTCACTGGGGTAACGGTCGGTCAATCGGAAACGCAGGTAACGGAGAATGACGTTATCTGCATCAATCCCTGTTTTGTAATCGCTTACAGTTATACCGTCGCCAGGAGCTGTCTGACCAGCAACCGTCAGGTTGTTTCCCAAGATTTTAAGTGGCTCCTTGAGATGAATCGTTCCACCCACCCGGAATACGACCGTCCGATTATCGGAGCTGACCGCTGCGCGAAGAGATCCGGGTATGATCTGTTCCCCTTTGCCGTAGTCTGCCAGCGTGGTGACCTCATACACTTCACCTCCGCGTCCACCGGTAACATATTTACCGCCACCCTCCGCCCCCGGAAACGCCGGAATATCCGTCGCCACTTTTGCCACCTTTGCGATCTCTGTTCCTACCGCAGGCTCCGCTTGGATTAGTGGTGGGCACAAGGTCAACAACAATGAACCCACAACCACATTACATAGCACCTTTTTCCATGTACGCTGCTTGCTCATATTCTGTTTCCTCCCTAAGATTTTCTTCCACATCAGCGCATATTTTTATAAAAATACGATCCGAGACGTTCAGAAGCGCCTTCACCTCCTTTCATCAATCTTTTCTGCTTTTATCATTGGCAGGTTGTCATATATACTGTTGGTATATGAATGCGCTTACTTATCTTAATTTGTAAAGGAAGAAGCACATGAATGAAATGAAAGAAGATAAATATGTCATTGGCGAACAACAATTCTCCATTCATCACATCTATCGTACCGGTTTCACAGTTATGCCCCGGCCTCATGTCCACGAGAACTATGAGCTGTATCTCTTACTGCGAGGCGAACGCATCTATTTTATGAATGGCAAGGTATACACCGCTCGCAAGGGAGATCTGATATTCATCCTTCCTCATGACTTGCACTCTACCGCCAGTACGCAATTGCAGGAAACAGAGCGCATCTTGATTCATTTTTCTCCGACGTTTCTCCCACAGCAGGATCATGACATTCTTGACCTGCCGCCGTATCAGCAATCCGCGTTGCTTCGCTTACCTGCGAGAGAGCAAGTGGAGGTTGAACGTTTATTCCTACAGATGAATACCGAATGCAGGAATAAGCAGCCTCTGCATGACCGTTGCGTACAGCATTTACTGTTGGAAATGCTTATCCTGGTGCACCGATCGGAATCGATCGAGCGAAGTGAACCTGTTTCCTCTCATCCCATGCATCAGAAAATCACGGAAATTTCTTCTTTTATTCAGGATCATTACAATGAACCGTTAACTCTCGAACAAGTGGCCGCCTGCTTTTTCATTAGTCCAGCGTACCTAAGCCGTATCTTTCTAAAGTTGACTGGTTTTCATTTCAGCGAATACATCCGCGTAGTGAGGGTCAGAGCGGCCCAAACAAGACTTCGAACCACCAAAGACAAAATCCAGCATATTGCAGAGGAAGTTGGGTTCGGTCATGCTTCCCACTTTAATAAAATCTTCAAAAAAATAACTGGGCTCTCCCCTCTTCAGTACCGCAAGCAGGTTCGGTAGATATTCAGTGTAAAGAATTAGACGCCGATTTTATACATCCGCTCTTGTCTTGTTTTTCCATTTTTATATCCACTTGCTCTTTCATGGAACTAAAGACAAGCCGCTTTGGAATAAGTAAAATGCACAAAAAAACCATACTTCGCTGCAATGCATGCAACGAAGTATGGCTATTCCATAGTCATTCTCCATCTTTAAAATTATAAATTACTCTTTCTATGACCTTTATCGCAATGCTTTAATATCCTGAATCAGCATTTCAACATTTTCTTTCTTCGTAGCCCAACTGGTACAGAATCGAACTGCACTATGTGTATCATCAACCTTTTCCCAAAAGGAGTAAGTATATTTTTCACTCAATGCCTTTAGTATACGATCTGGTAAAATCGGAAACTGCTGATTGGTTGTAGAACGGTATTGAAAAGAAAACCCTTGCTCAGATAATCCGTTTTGAAGCAGCATGGCCATATCTATAGCGTGTTTGGAGATTTCAACGTATAAACCGTCTTCAAACAAAGTTTCAAATTGAATGCCCAACATTCTTCCCTTAGCCAGCAGTCCTCCTTTTTGCTTGATCATATATCGGAAATCTTTTTTCAATGTATCATTTAGAATGACTACTGCTTCTCCCATCAAGGCTCCAATTTTGGTCCCGCCAATGTAAAACACATCGCAAAGCTGTGCTATATCTGCTAAAGATGCATCGCTATCTTCGGCCACCAAGCCATAGCCTAATCGGGCTCCATCTATAAACAGTGGTAAACCACACTCTTGACAGACTCTACTTAATGCTTCTAGCTCTGATTTGCTATAAATCGTTCCATTTTCAGTAGGTTGGGAAATATAAACCATCCCGGGCTGTACACTATGCTCAGGAGCGGCATCATTCCAGTGAGCGTCATACAGCTCCTTTACCTGCACGGCCCGGATTTTCCCATCATCACTTGGCAAAGTAAGTACTTTATGCCCAGTAGCTTCAATCGCTCCGGTCTCATGTACGGCAATATGTCCAGAAACTGCCGCAACGACGCCTTGATGCGGACGCAGAATAGAAGAAATGACGGTGGTATTGGTCTGTGTACCTCCAACCAAAAAGTGTACATCCGCATTTGGGGAGTCACATGCTTCTTTAATATATGCTCTGGCTTTTTCACAATGATCGTCGACACCATAACCTGGAGTTTGTTCATCATTAGTCTCCAGTAGTCGCTTTAATATGCGCTCATGAGCACCTTCGGTATAGTCGCATTCAAATCGTATCATTCTGTATCCTCTCCAAATTATCCAATTTCTTCTGAATTAACAACATAGAAGCATGTAATTCCTTTATCTCTTCTTCTGAAAGTCCTTGAACTAATTTTAGAATTTGTTCATCAGACCTTTCATTCAGTTGGTTATAGAACTCCTTTCCTTTAGGAGTCAAACGAATCAGATTTGTTCTATTATCCAACGTTGAATTTTCCTTAACAAGAAAGCCCTCTTTGCAAAATTTAGCAATGATCCTACTCATATAGCTGCGATCAATTTTAAGAGATTCGACTAGAGAATTCGCAATACATGGCTCGATCAACCCGATCTCTATAATGACACGGGCCTCGGTAAAGGAATATCCGCTATCCAGCACATGTCTATCTAAAACACCCAGTATATTCGTATAGAACCGATTAAAACGCCTCATATCCGCTATAATATTAGCATTTATATTGATCATAACTCCCCCAATTTAGTGGACTTTTGCAACAATTATAGTAATGATTTTTGTGGACTCTGTCAATGAAATAATAATCACAAAAGAAAAAATCGTACATTAAGACACTCGTCTAATGTACGATTTCATAATAATAAGGAAAAATGAAGTATATTCTTTTCTATATTTACCTACAAGGTCATTGAGCTATCGCTATTTATAGCCTTTTCCTTCTTATGCTTCCGTTTCAGCTTCAGATGAGCTACGACCATATACAGAGTTGGAACTACAAACAATGTTAAAATAGTTGAAAAAATCAGTCCGAAAATAATGGTCGTTGCCAACGGTTTGAACAAGATCTCCCCTATTGTGGCAATGGGGATCATACCCACAATCGCAGTTAGCGAAGTAAGCAAGATCGGACGGAAACGGGCAGAGCATGCCATTAGAATCGCGTCTGTTAAATCAGCGCCTTCACGCCGCGCATCTTCAATAAACTCTATTAACACAATACCGTTACGCACGACGATACCAGCAAGTGAAATGATACCCATAATACTCATGAATCCAATGGGCATCCCTGAAATAAAACTTCCAAGGATTCCTCCTGCCGCTGCCAGATAAACAGTGGTCATAATAATTAGCGGTGTGGAAACCGAGTAAAACTGCATGGTGATTAAGAGGAGAATAAGAAAAATAACAATCACAGCTAATTTGCCCAAATCCTTAAACATATCGGACTGCGCGGATGTTTCCCCTCCCATCTCCCATGTGTAGCCTGGCTCAAACTGTGTATTGGTAAGTTTGCTACGGATGTCCTGAGTGAGTTCTGTAGCTGTACGCCCATTTGCATCGGATGAGATCGTTACCGTCCGTTCCAAATCATAGCGGTGGATTTGCTGGATGGAAAAGTCCGGTTTCATCGTGGCTAATTGGGATAAGGGGATTTGCTCCCTTGCCGAATTGTTCACGCTTAATTGTTGGAATAATACCTCAGGATCATTGTTTGGTTTGTTCATATATACATTTATATCAAGCAATTCTTTACCCGTATCAAAATCCGTTACATTCACACCGTCACCCATTAGTAACAAGGTACGCGTTAAATCGGAATAGCTAACCTGATATTTATCCAGGGCTTGCTGATTGATTTGGAAATTCAGATTATAGCTTTGCATACCCATATTATCGGTCACATCTACAGCTCCGGGGGTCCCCGCAACAATTTCTTTGACTTTAGTTGTCATGTTTTGCAGCTTATCCATGTCTTCTCCTTTAATACGGATAGACACCGCACTGCCGACCGGAATACCTAATTGGGGAACACGAATGCTGATTAATGCAGATGGATATTTAGCTTGTAGCGTATGGGTCCAGTTATCCACTGTTTTTTTGAGATCAAATAGCCCCTCTTTTCCAACGACAGCAATTTGGCCGTTTACCGCTCCCCCAGAGCCGTGACCACCTGCAACATCGCTGTACAGCTGAGGTGCTCCTCCACCTGCCGTTGCCGCCAGTCGCTCTGTTTCTGGCTGTTTTTTGACCCAGCTCCCAATCTCGTTAATAACCTGATTGGTTGCCTGCAACGACGTTCCTTCTGGCATCGTTACGCTGATCGTAGCATCCGCTTTATCAGAATCCGGAAATAATTCAATGGGAACAACAGCAAGTAGTCCATAAGCTGCTGTACCCATCATAAGACCAATAAGCGCTGTTAACAGTGGACGTCGCAGGATCCTTGGCATCCAGTTTTTAGAGTACACATTGGATAGAGACTGGATTTGATTCCCCAGAAGTCCAGGTGGCTTAACTTTCTTACTACTCTCTTTTCCTTTACGACGTTGATCGTACCATTGACGGAAAATAGGAATGATCGTTAGCGACATAATCATGGAAGCCAGCATCGTTAACGAAATAACGGTAGGTATCGGTTTAATAAAGTCACCAATGGTGCCCGGCAGGAATAAAAGCGGGGCAAATGCTGCAACCGTAGCTAGCGTAGCTGTAATGATCGATAAGGATACCTCTTTCGTCCCTTTAATAGCCGCCTCCGTAGCATCTTCCCCAAATTCAGTGCGTCGGCGTTCAATATTGTCATTGACCACGACGGCATCATCAACCAATATCCCTAGCACAATGATTAATCCGATGAATGAAATTTGATTCAGCGTGATTCCTGTTGTGGGCAAGAAAATAAAGCCGATGGCGATGGAAACAGGAATGGCCAAGGCAACAAATGCAGAAGTCAGCAAATTTAAACCTAATGTACATATAACAATGACCGATATAATAGCGATGATCATCTCTTTGGTCAGGTTTCCAAACATTTCATTGACTCGATCATTTTGTGCAAAAAGCAGCTCAAAATGCACATTCTTCGGTAAACTGCTCACAAGTTCATTAATTTTGGCTGTTGTCGCTTTAGATACCGTTGGCACGTCTGTGCCCGTATCTCCACTCACACTGATTGAAATAGCAGGCTTGTTATTCACATACGTATAACTAGCCGCTTTTTTAAAAACAAGTGAGGCTGTCCCTACATCTTTGAGAGATATCGGGAATCCATCGTCATTGCTTGAAATCTGGACGTTATTTAGAATAGATGGATCGGTAGAGGCATTTACCGTCAGCTGATAAGTACGCTCATTGAAATCCATACTTCCTGTAGGAACTCTTTCATTCTCATTTTTGATTGCTTGAACGACCTGCTCCCAGGAGATGTTATATTGTTGCATCTTTTGTGTGTCTAAACTGATTCGTACTTCTTGATCTGGTATTCCTTGAATATTAACTTGCGAAACACCCGAAACCGTTTTTAATTGATCCTTCCATTTGTTCATCAATTCATTTAACGAGTATAAATTCTCAATTTTATCAGAAGTAATCGCATATGAACCAATGAAAGAGCTTGTCATGCTATCATTGATAATAGGCTGCATCGCATCATCTGGAAGCTCGGACTGTGCATCCTGTACCTTTGTACGAAGATCAGCCCACACCTTTGTCGGGTCCGCATCTTCAAAAGCTTCTACAGTTATACTGGATTGGCCTTTAGATGAAGTGGAAGAAATCGTTTTGACACCTTGTACTGCTTTAATTTTCTGTTCCATGACCTTAGTAATGGTTTGCTCGATTCTTTCGGGTGAGGCGCCCGGATAGATGGTTGTAACACTGGCTGACAAGGGAATAACATCGGGCTGCTCCTGTTTAGGTAACGATGTAAAATTGTAGAGCCCTAGCACAATGCACATGCCAAAGAAAATGAGTGTAATTTTCTGCTTTTTAACGATATATTTAATCATTCGGACGACTCCTCCGATTTCCCAAGTACATCATTCCCAATTAAATCACCATTAAATAAGGTGCCTGCTCCTTGCGTAACGATTTGATCGCCTGCCTGTAGTCCAGAGACAACTTCGAGCTGATTATTAGTCACTTTTCCCAGTTTAATCACTGTTTTAACGGCCTTTCCATTTATAGCTTTAAAGACATAAGGGTCATTTCCCGTACTAATTACGGCCTCTACGGGCACTAAAAGTGCTTCGTTTTGATCCATGCTTTTAGATGCGCTTATGACTTGACCAGGCTTCCAATCCAGTTCAGGATTGGCAATGCTAACTTCCACATTGATGCTCCCCGTTTTGGAATTAGTCGATGGATAGATCTGGGTAACAGTCCCTGTTCTGATTTCATCATAGAGAGATATATTTACTTTTTGGTTTTTCTTCCACGATAAGATTTCACTGTCCGGTACGGGGAGAAGTACTTTTAAAGTCTTGATATTTCCGACAACAAATGCCTCACTCCCGCTGGAGCCCAATTGACCATCAGATATCTTTTTTTCAATCACAACACCAGTGATCGGGGAGGTTAAAGTAGCTTTTTTCAGTGACAAGGATGACTGTTCATAAGCAGCCAGTGCATCCTCATAGGTAGCCTGCGCCTGGGCTTTGCTGGCTATCCCTTGTTGCCTAGTAGCCCTAGCTGACTCCAGCCCTGCTCTAGCCTGATCTACCCCAGCCGAAGCTTGTGCACGTTGTTCTTGGGATGCCCCTGCAAGCAAAAGAGACAATTTCTCTTGCGCATCACTTAAACTTTCTTGTGCGTTCGTTAATTCCAACTGTGCATTCTCATTTTCCGTTAAGGATACTGCACCTGCCTGGAATAGACTTTGGGACCGTGCGGCATCCGCTTTCTTCTTGTTGTAATTATTAGTTGCTACAGTAACCGCATTTTGAGACTGTGCAATCTCCTGCTTTTTGGCGCCATTGTTCAATTCCTGCAATTTGGATTGGGCCGCATTGACCTGGGATTGTGAACTATGAATGCCCGCCTGTGCCGATTGAACAGAAGCCTCCGCTTGGCTAACACCCGCCTGTGCCTTTTCCATGGTTGCCTTTGCCCGATCCAGCTGTAACTGATAAGCAGATGTATCTAACTTCGCAAGGACACTCCCTTTTTCTACTGAATCTCCAACCTCGACCATGGTGTTCAATATACGTCCATCCGCTTCAAAGGAAACATTGGCCTCATTACTTGCCTGCAATGTCCCCGCCAAATTAAAATCATTGGTCAAAGGTTTCATTGCAAGTTTCTCCACTTTTACCGGGTGACTGGCTTGTGTTACAGAGTTCTCCGTTGCACTGGAGCAACCAGAAGCTACTATAGCTAATGCAACCCCTGCAATCATTATTCTGATTCCTTTTCTCTTCAACTAATGTCATCCTCTCTGATTCCCTCTTCTAAAGGTGCTATCAGCAACCCGTGGGTCAAGTAAACTTTTTCATCCTTTTTTCATGTTATAACAATGAACAAACAAAAAAATCGTACAAAGGGGCAAGCACCTTATGTACGACTGGGCAAATAAATAACATATTTTCAGTTATTATTTCTAAAGCTGTAAAATACCACGTTCCAGCGAAACAGCAACAGCTTCCGATCTGGAATCAACACCAAGCTTGTTATAAATATTCGTTAAATGTGCCTTTACGGTACGCTCGGAAATTCCCATATCAAACGCAATTTCCTTACTTTTATAACCATGTGCAACAGACTTTAATATATACTTTTCCTTATCAGTCAGAACTAAGTTTCTTTCGTGTGACTCTATCTCAGCTTCTCTCTTATTCGTGGCAGCGAATACCCTTGCTGTTATTTCTGGCTGAAGCAGCGTTTCCCCCCTTAGCGCAGACTCAATAGTGCGAAATAAATTTTCTCGACTGGTATCTTTTAATAAATATCCTTTTGCTCCCAAAGAGAGTCCCTTAATCATTAAATCATCTTCGTTATAGGTCGTCAGGATAATGACTGGTGTTTCATTTTGTTTTTCTCTGAGGGCTTTCATGGTTTCCAAACCACTCATTTGTGGCATATATAAATCCAACAATATGACATGTGGCTGAAGTTCTTCAATCAATTTAAGAGCCGTTACACCTTCTCCGGCTTCACCAATAACCTCATAACTGTCATTGGTCTCCAGCACCAGCTTTAATCCTTCTCTAACTACCCAATGATCGTCGACAATTAAAATCTTGTATTTCATGATAGGTCTCCTTTAGTAAGAGGCGCCTCTATTTTTATAGCTGTACCTTCTTGAAATATACTGCTAATATTGATTTTTCCACCCAGTATCCGTACACGTTCATGTATACCTATTATTCCGTAATGCCCTGTTTGCTTGGCAATAATATCCGTATCAAATCCCTTTCCATCATCGCGAATCTCGATTTCAATCTTGCCTTCGTTATCTAAAATATTAATCCATACGGTATTAGCATGTGAATGCTTCGCTACGTTGGTTAAACACTCGCTTATAATAAACAATCCATGTTCGAACACCAGTCTGGGAACTGAAGCTTTAATTTTGATGTTGCGTATTACACGAATGCTCGTAGCCATTGTAAATCGCTGTATTTCTTCCTCCACTGCTTCTGCAAAATCAACTTCCGAGATGGTTTTCGAACGCAGATTGTCTATAGCTCGCCTTGAATCAGACAATGTTCTTCGCACTTGTGACATCGATTGTTGGACGATCTCCTGAGCTCTTTGCGTACTTCCTTTTGTCAGATGGGCATCAATGGCTTCAAGTTGCATGATTAGCCCAGCAAGCCCTTGAGCCAGCGTATCATGAAGATCACGGGCCATACGTTGTCGTTCGTTAGCAATTGTAAGTTCTTCGACCTTTTGATGTGCAATTTCAAGTTCTTTAAGAACGTTTTGCGTTCGGATTCGTGCTTTGACTTGTTTGAGAAAAAGAACGGCATAAGCTACTATAACAACTGCAATTAGAAAAAACAGCGGGATGAACAACACAAATTGCTTGCCATCATTATGCCAGACCACAGCCACACAAAAAAGTACATAGGAGATCAAAAATACAAGAATAACCTTAAGCGGCTTGTAATAAATGCCTATACTCTGACCCACCAAAACTGGCATTAACCCAACCAGTACAATGGAGAAACTTTCAGGTAGAAGAAATGCACTTGAAAAGATCAATCCCCCTTGCACAACAAAATAAGCCCATGAAAAATATTTTGCAACTCTTTGAGCATGCAAGTACAAGAGGATGTGCAATATGATGATTACAGTGAATAAGACACTTTGCGGCAGATTTAGACCGCTGGACAAATGTTGAAGAATGACAGACTCACTATAAATTATAAAAATCCATATTATAGTTAACACTTTTGAAATATCTTTCTTCTCAAATTCACCTTCACTTTCACTTATTTCTGGATCTAGATTTTGAATCTGTTCATTGAATACATCAATCATAATTCCCTCCTACAATTCTGAATTCGGCTTTTCAACTTATTAGAGACAACGCCGCTATGAGAGCGCCTGGTCCATTTAGTTTGAACAGAAATCATTTATATATTATTTTACAAAAAAACAAACAGAAAAAAACGTACACATGGGCAATATCATTTGTACGTTTGGGCATTAAATACTATTTGCTTTTTAAGAATCATCTTCATTTCGGTATAAAAGCTTAATGCTGACTCTCCTCTGCACGTTACCTGCAGCTTCATTGTCTTCAGCAATCACCTGCCACTGTCTGCCGATGAGCCCTTGTAAAGTATCAATTTCGATAGGATCAAGATACAGATTTTTCAACGTGATCCCATCTTGCTCATAATCGCGATCTAGGGCTCGATCCAAACGAAAATAAAGCAGCCTTTTCAATCCATTGATGTGTAAAAACTTAAATTCATAACCACTAAGGATCGCTTCTTCCCACTCGTCTCCTATGTCTTCTGCCGTTTGACAACGTTCTTTGAAATCCATTGTTTTTTCTTTAACCTTGTCGAGCAAAGGAGTGAAATCCTGTTTTTTGATACATTCAATGATGACGTCTTTTGGTTCACCACTCGTACATAAGTTCTCGATCAGAAAGGCCACTGGGATGGACAATTTCACTTTACTCATTGGAGTATACTCCTTTACTCAAGCAGGAATTGAACCAAGCCACCACTTGTTCAAAGTTATCCACACGAAGGGACGGTTTACCGCTCTTTAGCAATGAATGATTGGACCCGGGATATCGAATGAGGCGTGTTATTTTACCCAACCGCTTAAGAGCCGTAAACAACTCATCCCCTTGGCTAACAGGACAGCGCAGGTCTTCCTCGCCGTGTAAAATCAGCAACGGAGTTTCAATGCTATTTACATGTGCCAATGGGGATTTGGACCAGAGTAGCTCAGGATCTTCCCACGGGTTAGCCCCAACGATTCCCTCTGTGTAGGAAATACCAATATCGCTCAAGCCATAGAAGGAGAGCCAGTTGGAGATGCAGCGTTGCGTAACGGCAGCTCGAAATCGGTTCGTGTGAGAAATGATCCAGTTGGTCATCAGGCCGCCATAACTGCCGCCAGCCACCCCGAGCCTGGTTTCATCTATACAATCAAACTGGCTCAGCACAAAGTCCAAGGCGTCCAGCAGATCACGATAATCTCCTCCCCCAAAGTCCCCCCGGCAGGCCTGAGCAAAATCCTGACCATAACCAAAGCTACCGCGCGGATTGGTCATGAGCACGGCATATCCCTGCGCAAGGAGCGTCTGCATTTCATGGCTATACGTGCCGGTATACATCGCATGGGGTCCGCCGTGAATTTGTAAGATCAAAGGAACCTGATCCCCCGGTACCATTCCGGCCGGTTTGAAAATCCATCCTTGTACCTTGAAGCCATCCGAAGCCTCAAACCAAAACGTCTCTGGTGAACTCACTTGCAAGGAAGCCATATGATCGTCGTTATGGTGCGTAAGTCGCTTCTCTTCCCCTGTCTCCAGATTCATTTGATACAGCTCGCCTGGCCGGTCCACATCAAGTGCAGCAAAAACCAAATAGCGGCCGTCAGCAGATAGCGTGTACTGATAGATATCTCTATCACTTCCGCCAGTCACCGCTTGAACATCCCCGTCCATTGTGATGCGGTATATATGAACAGCACCCTGCAACGTCCCGAGCACATACATCGCTGGCTTCAATCGTGCAGGAGCATATAACGGAGATGGAGACGGACCAAATGATTTCATATCGCTTAAGGCGAAGTTGCCGATTTGCATGTCTAATTCAGGAACCAATAGTTCCGGGGCTCCCCCCGTAACAGGCACGGTGTATAGTCGATTCTGGCTACCACTTCCATAAATGCGATCACTGGCGATCAGAGTCAAAGATTTGCCGTCTGGGGCATACGAAAATTGGCTAATCGCCAAGCTGGAATCCGTAACTTTCACCAGATTACCGCCGTCGCAATCGATCGTATACACATCCGAAAACGAAAGCATGTCTGCATCCTTCATGTCGTCGTCTACACGTTTGGACAAGAAGGAAATCTGCTTGCTGTCCGTGGACCATACAGGGTAAGATGCATTCCAAGGTCCCGACGTTATTGGCGTGATCCGGCCGTTTTCAAGCTCCAATACATATAAATGACTAAATAGACCATTCCACCAGCCCGATCCTTCAGCTTTGGGAGTGGTACGATCCACGATACGTCCCCGCTCACCGGATTGCTTGCTATATTCCTCAAGCCCCATGGCTTCCCGCTCAGCGTGTATACTCACCATACTTGTGAATACAATATACTTTCCGTCCGGTGACCAGACGAATGCACCCACTCCCCGCTTCACCTCCGTCTGCTGCTGTCCCTCTCCACCTTCAGCCGGAACCGTCCATAGCTGTTTGCTTCCATTCGCCAGACGTAAAAAAGCTAGCTGTAATCCATCGGGTGACCAAGCTGGAGCCGAATCCTTGTGGCCACCGGTCAACGGCTGATCGTCGTTCCCAAGAAGGGATGCGACACGGATGTGTGTTTGGTAGTCATTCTTTGGGCGATCTATGCTTTTATTGACGTAGGCAATCGTTCCATCGGGGCTTATTGTGGGATCACTGATCCACTGATATCCGTACAAATCCTCCGGTACAATTGATCGTTTATTCATGAGTAGCCTCCTTTTTTTGGTTAACGCCTACTTCCAAAAGTTCATCTATTCGTGAGCCACCTGCTCATGCAGGGGAAAATGACAGGCAGCAATATGTCCTGGAGTATGCTCTTCGAGCAATGGACTCTGTAGTCGGCATATCTCTTGTGCATAGGGGCAACGCGTGTGAAAAGTACAGCCCGAAGGCGGATTGGCAGGATTGGGGATTTCCCCCGTCAATGTGATCCGTTCTTTACGCAGCCTCGGATCAGGAACAGGCACTGCCTCAAGCAATGCTTTTGTATACGGATGTTGCGGTCTTGCAAACAACTCGTCACGATCTGCAAGCTCCACGATTTTGCCCAAGTACATCACCGCGATGCGGTCGCTAATATGCTTGACGGAGGGCAACCCGTGGGCAATAAAAATGTAGGTAAGCTGGAACTGCTGCTGAAGCTCCTTTAACAAATTCAAAATCTGAGCCTGAATTGACACATCCAGCGCGGATACAGGTTCATCACAAACAATGAGCTTCGGTTTCATAGCCAGTGCTCTCGCTATGCCAATCCGTTGACGCTGCCCGCCACTGAATTCATGGGGATGCCGATCCGCTAAATGCGCGCCTAACCCTACCGTTTCCAACAGTCGAAAAACTTCAGCTTTAAGCTCCTTGCCTCTAGCAATCCCGTGTACCTGCAGCGGTTCCGCGACGATATCAAAAACCTTCATTCTTGGATTTAAAGAGGAATACGGGTCTTGAAATACAAATTGTAAATCTCGTCTGACTTTACGGACTTCTTCGTCTGTTAAATCAGACAGGCTTTGCCCTTGAAAACGAATTTCGCCTGCCGTGGGTTCTAGCAGTTGTGTAATCATTTGTCCTGTTGTTGATTTGCCACACCCTGATTCCCCTACAATACCTAAGGTTTCTCCTGGCATCACCTTAAAGCTCAAATCATCAACCGCCCGTACATAACCGCTCTTTCTGGAAAACCAGCCCTTGTTCATCGGAAAATATTTCTTGAGCCCATTCACTTCGAGAAGCGGTGTTTTCTGTGCTGTCTCGTTCATACTGACACCTCCTCCATCCGTAAACATCTGACATAGTGTCCTGGATTCTTAGCCTGTATTTCAGGATGAATCCTTGTGCACTGTTCCTGGGCATAAGGACAGCGGGGATGAAATGGACAACCACTTGGCATCTGCATCATATTAGGAACGGTACCGGGAATGGAATCCAGCCATTCTCTCTGTTCCGTAAGCTTAGGGAGTGATCCTAGCAGTCCGATCGTATAGGGATGGCCCGGCTTTTCGAACAATTCAAATACGTCCGCTTCCTCGACTACTTCCCCGGCATACATCACGACTACCCGGTCAGCCATTTCCGCGACGACACCTAAATCGTGGGTAATAAGAATGATGCCTGTATTCTCTTCCTTGCTCAGCTTGTGGATTAAATTCAAAATTTGAGCCTGTATCGTTACATCCAGAGCCGTCGTCGGCTCATCAGCGATGAGCAGTTTTGGCTGGCAGGCCAAGGCCATTGCGATCATCACCCGCTGACGCATTCCTCCCGACAACTGATGTGGGAAATAACCTACCACTTTCGACGCGCCAGGTATACCTACCCTTTCCAGCATCTCTATACTTTTCTGCCGTGCTTCGGGTTTGCTCAGCTTCTGATGCTGCCGGATGACCTCACTGATTTGGTTGCCAATCGTAAATACAGGATTCAACGAACTCATTGGCTCCTGAAAAATCATGGATACCTCGTTTCCCCGATATTTGCGCATTTCTCCCTTGGACAATTGGAGCAAGTCTCGTCCTTCAAGCAGAATCTCCCCGCCCACGACTTTACCTGGTGCTGCCACTAAACCCATAATAGACAAGGAGGTTACACTTTTACCGGAACCGGACTCTCCAACAATAGCTACTGTTTCGCCTGGATTCACAGTGAAGCTGACACCGTTGACCGAAGGAACGATGCCATCCTCCGTTTTAAAGTAGGTTTTCAAATGATTCACTTCAAGCAATCTCGTGGTCATCTTTTCCGATCCCCCGCTTTCTGCTATTCTTTCGCTTTCATATGGGGATCTAACACGTCGCGAAGCCAGTCACCTAGAAAAATGACGCCCAGGACTGTGATGGTAATCGCCAGACCGGGAAACGTTGCCACCCACCAGCTCGTGGCTATATACTGTCTCCCATCGCTCAGCATGCCACCCCAGGACACTGCCGGCGGTGTAATCCCTAACCCGAGGAAACTAAGAGAAGCTTCCATAATAATCGTCGTTGCTACATTCATACCGGAAATGACGATAAACGAAGACAGGACATTCGGTAAAATGTGCTTCAACAAAATCCTACTATTTTTAGAGCCAATCGCCTTGGCTGCTTTAACAAAGTCTCGTTCCTTGATACTCAATACCTCGCCCCGGACAACTCTCGTATAAGAAACCCAATTTGTAACGCCAATGACGAAAATGAGCGTAGTCATGCCAGGCCCTACCACGGCCAAGACAACCAGCATCAGCAGAATAGCCGGAATAGCCAAAAAGGCGTCGGCAACTCTCATTATGGTGGCATCCACCCATTTACCATAAAACCCGGCGAGGAGGCCGAGTATTGCGCCAATGGTGCCTGAGATCAGAACTGCACCAATACCGACGATAAGCGAAACTCTCGCTCCATATACGATACGACTCCACATATCTCGTCCTAGGTTATCTGTACCAAGCCAATGTTTCGGCAATCCACCATCCAGCCACATAGGCGGTTTCAGACGGTTAAGCGGGTCAATTTCCGCAGGATTGTGACTGGCCAGCATAGGGGCACATAATGCCGTTAAACTAACGAGCAGTAAGATTACTGCGCCGACCGTTCCGGTTTTACTTCGTAATAGTTGCTTCCATATGCGTCCGATACCGGACGGTTGTGTCTGCTTTTTGCCATCCAGGTTTAGATCTGGACCAAGGGCTTGTACATCATGAATGCCTGCCACGCTTCCCCCTCCCCTCTCTAGTTGTATTTAATCCTTGGATCAAGCAGTCGGTAAACGACATCGGTTAAAATATTGCTGACCACCACAATAAAGGCAATCACAAATACAGCAGCCTGAACGATAGCCATGTCGTGCGTATTCACAGCGACGACAAGTAACTGTCCCAAACCCGGCCATGCAAATACCGTCTCTGTAATCAGTGTACCTCCGATCAAGCTCGTAAATTGCAAGCTCATAATCGTAACGACCGGAATCAATCCATTGCGGAAAGCGTGTTTTCCGATAACCACGATTTCTAGAATCCCTTTACTTCGGGCTGTTCGAATATAGTCCTGATTCAAAATGTCCAGCATACTGGAGCGAATGAGTCGGGTCATCTGTGCAGAAAGGCCGACACCCAGTGTAAAGGCCGGGAGTATTAAATGATCCATCCCGCCCCGGCCGGACACCGGAAGCATCCCTAACATGACGGAAAATAATAAGATGAGCATAATCCCCATCCAAAAGTTAGGCATGGCCTTTCCGACTACGGATAAACTGGAAATGATTAAATCGGTAAAGGTATTCCGTTTGACTGCTGAGATGACGCCCAACGGCACAGCAATGATGACCGCAAAAATCATGGCGGCTACTGCCAATTCAAAACTGGCAGGCAGCCGTTCCAATACTAACGGCAAAGCCGATTCACCATAGCGAAACGAGGTACCAAAATCTCCTTGTAAGGCACTGCCAATAAATTTAATGTATTGCGTATATAAGGGCTGATCTAGCCCCAGCGCCTGCGTTAACACTGCACGATCCTCAGCTGTAGCGGTCTCCGGCAGCATAAGCGCCACAGGGTCCCCGGTTACCCTCACCAGGATGAATACAATAAGGGAGACAATCAACAGTACAGGAATAACCTGAAGCAGTGATTTAGCGATATACGTTTTCAATCTGTCACCTCCGTAACCAGCAGGCTTTTTTTAAAAGGACGGGCAGGAACCTTCATTGAGGTCCCCGCCCGTTCATTTCTCATCTTTATTTAGCAGGTGTAATATCCTCTGCATAGAACATTTCATCGCTTCTCGGTTGGAAGTTCACACCGTTACCGGTGCCATAAATCCCTTCCATTTGGAACAAATATACGGCTGGACGATCTTCAGCCAAAATCTGTTGCACTTGCTGATACTCTTTTTCACGCGAGGCTGTATCCAAATTCGTCAGCGCATGCTGCAGCAGCTTCTCTACCTTCGGATTGTTATAATCCGTTTCGCCTTTTGCCTCTTCTACCAGATAGCGATTATAGTTGTTGGAAGCATCAAATAGAGAATTACCAATGCCGATCATAAACATTTCTTTGAAAGATTTGGAACTGTAACGCTCACTGAAAGCACTTGGCTCCAGCACGTCCAATTTAATGTTGAATCCTTCTTTATTTAACATGGCGGCTACGACCTCGGCATACTCTTTGTATATTGAGGATACTGAAAGGGTCAATGTCGGGCCTGCGCCAGCATAACCGGCCTGCTTCAGCAGTTCCTTGGCTTTAGCCGAATCATATAATGTTTTCTCATATAAGGAAGGATCGGCACCAAAGTTGCCTGGTGTAACGGAAGTACGGGTTACAATCCCAGCACCGCCTGCGATGCTGTCTACGATTCCTTTTTTATCAATCGCGAGATCTATCGCTTCTCTCACTTTGGAGTCAGCCGTAATACTTCCCTGACTTTGACGTAAAATCAATTGCAGCACACGCTGGATCGGAGCCTTAACGATTTTTTTACCCTCTTCGCCTTGAACACGTTCTATATCCGTGGAAGGGATACCAGATGCAATGTCAATCGAGCCTGCGAGCAGTTCAGATACACGCGTAGAGGCTTCTGGAATGGAGCGGAAGACAACTTGATCCCATTTGGGCTGACCTTCGTAATACTTATCGTTTTTAACGAGTACCACCCGGTCATCCTTGATCCATTGGCTAAATTTATAAGGGCCCGTACCTATCGGATTCTTAAGGAATGCCTCTATCCCATTTTTCTCAATATACTTGGAAGGTAAGATGCCAGCTCCCATTTTGGATAAACGATTCAACAGCAACGGATCAGGTCCATCGGTGATGATGTCTGCCGTATGTTCATCTACCACTTTCACTTCTTTGATATTTTTAAAGTAGGAATTTTGTTTGAGTGTGTTATCCTTTGCCACTCTTTCTATCGTGTACTTCACATCTTCGGCTGTGAATGGATCACCGTTATGGAAGGTTACCCCTTCGCGCAGATGAAAACGCCAAGTGGTATCATCTACCTTTTCCCAGGAAGTAGCGAGTCCAGGTACTTTCTTTTGCTGACTATCATTTTTCAATAAGTAGTCAAATACGTTAACCAGAACAGCTTCACTCGCCGTATTGTTATTGTTATGTGGATCAAAACTTTCAATATCCGTAGCATTAGCAATTGTCAGTACTTTACTGTCGGTCGATGTTGCGCTGTCTTTACTATCGCCTGTGGATTGGGTACCGCAGCCTGCCAGGATCATCGCAGCAATCAGTAACGTAATCCCGCCTCTAAACCACTTATGTCTATTCATCTTGTCCACTCCACTCCATTAAGGTTGTATATTGCCACACAGCTGCATTTGAGCGTCTTAATCCCAATTTTATGTTGTCTTCAAAAAATTCAGCGCGATGGCCGACATCATGGCTACCCCATAAGGCAGTACCATTTCATCTAAATCAAATCTGGGATGATGTAATGGATAGCTAGTATCTTCATCACCTCTCCCACATCCCAGCCGGAAAAACACGCCGGGTACCTGCTCACAATAAAAAGCGAAATCCTCCCCGCCTGTTGACGGTTTGATGTAGTCCCACTCCTTGGAGCCAAACAATTGCTCACTCGTTTCCGTCATCAGATCGACCATATCCGGGTCGTTCTGCACAACCGGGTAGCCCTGCTGATAACTCAGCTCATATCCAGCTCCGAACGACTCACATACCCCACGGACCACCTGTTCGATCAGCTCAGGCATCCGGTTACGCAGTTCCGCAGATAGGGTACGCACGGTACCGATCATCTCTACTTCCGGTGCAATGGCCGCTCCCATATACCCGCCACTAATTTTGCCAATCGTAATGACCATGGTTTCAAGGGGATCAACCATACGACTTGAAATGTTTTGCAGGGCAGAAATAACCTGCGCGGACACGGCAATGGCGTCTATTCCCTCATGTGGACGGGCAGCATGACCGCCTTTGCCTAGAATCTTAATGGTTAAGCTATCTGCCGATGCAAAAGCGACCCCTTTGCTGACCCCCAGTGTTCCTGTCTTCAGACCCGGGAACATATGTAGTCCTGCCATCGCATCCACTTTTGGATTCTCCAATACACCGTCATCGATCATAGCCTTGGCCCCTGCCAAACCTTCTTCAGCCGGCTGAAAGACAAATTTGATATTTCCTCTTTCAGGTCGCTCCAAATGAGCAAGTAACTGTGCAGTTCCCATCAGTATGGCTGTATGGGCATCATGCCCACATAAATGGGCCTTACCTGGGATCTCCGAACGATAGGGAACCGTTTTTTGATCCTGAATCGGTAATGCATCCATATCTGCCCTTAGACCGATGGTAGGCCCTGGGCTTTTTCCCCGTAACAGAGCCACAACCCCGGTTTTCCCTACCTGGGTTGTCACCTCCAACCCGAGACTACGCAAGTGCTCGGCTACAATGCCCGATGTTCGAATCTCTTCATAACCCGTTTCAGGATGGCGATGAAAATCCCTTCGCCATGTGATCAATTGCTCTTGAAGTGGTCTAGATAAAGCCAAAAGCTCGTGTATGTTCATGTTTGCACCCTCCCCACTCGAATCGTATTCTTTTCTGTATGATATCGTTAGCCTTTTGCAACCACTCTTGCATAAATGGCATCTGCGGAATGTCCGATATGATGCTTCATCATTTCCCGCGACTTCTCAGCATCTCGTGCCCGAAGTGCACTCAAAATTTCTGTATGGACGTCGTAATTCACCGTCCGAATCTGATCATCATAGGGCATGAGATCAAGTGCCGGGTTAATCTTGGTGCGAATCTGCCTAACCGCATCTTCACAAAATGGATTGCCAGATGCTTTGGCAATGGCCAGATGGAATTTAACATCCAAGGCCCGAAACCATTCTCGGGTACAGTCCGCTTCAATACTCTGTTCCAGGTAATGCTGAAGCAGGTCCAGTTCATCCGTGGTGATCCGCGCAGCCGCTAAAAAAGCCCCCTCCGGCTCCACAATCATCCGATATTCAAAGACCTTCAGCATGTGCTCCCAATCTTTTGCAATTTCTTCCCGGGTACGTTTATGAGAGTTTGCTGTCACTGGAAGAACAAAGGTCCCTCCCTTGGCACCTACTCTCTTCTCAATGAGTCCCTTGGATTCCAATTGAGATAACGCCTCACGAACTGTAATTCTACTGGCATTAAATATTTCTGCGAGTTCCCGTTCTGTCGGTAGTTGCTCCTCGCTAAGCAATTCCTTTAAAATAATAGCCTCTTCCAACTGCTCTCTAATAAAATCACTCACTTTTTTAGCTGATACTTTTTCAAAGCGCAGAGGAGTTTGGATTAACATATGAACACTCCGATCATAAATCTTTAAGGTCTAAACCTTATACCATTGTAAAAAACAAAAAAATATAAATCTGTTGTTATCATAATACCTAGTAAACCTATATGCAATACTTTTTTTAAAAATATTTATGATGCTTTCGAAACAATAAAAAGAAGCAGCCCCTTACAGAGCTGCTAAATCTTTGGTTATCCTTATGCATCATATAAAAAGCACGCAACAGGTTATCCTGTGCGCGCTCGGTCATTCTCTATTTCTCCTCCAACTCATCCGGTACATCGTATTTATTGATATGTGAGGTCATTGCTGCAACTACTTCGCTGGCATCCGTCGTGGCCGGCACTTCTCTAACCACATCATCCGTCTGGTCACGAAAATTCAAACGGTCTGCCTCGACTACTTTCTGTTGATTTGGTTTCATTTTTCATATCGCTCCTTTCTTATTCCAGTACCTGATCTCTTTCCGTTAACGTGTACAAAGGTACTTCCCGTTCCTCTTCTGGATGGTTCAGCGCATAAATGCGTGCCGTCTCACTCTGCTCGTTCACATGCTGAATATAAATGGGTAACCCATCACACAACACATTCGCCATTATGGAAGAGGACGCTATTTCTTGCGCTCTTTGAACATTCACTTAGAAAAAACCTCCCTTGCTAAGTAGAGTTCCCCCTTACTATGCACGAGGTAAATATTTGTTATACACATTTCATGCCAACATGTTTTTCATGATCATGAAAGGATATCATTTGAAAAAATAAATATTATTGTTATTATGGATTGAGAGATTCAGTGAAAACTGCGATCTTAATTGTAGAGAAAAGGAGTAATGATGAATGTTAAACATATTAATGGTTAACTTTCCGGCAGAAGGACATGTAAACCCTACGATCGGGATGACGCAAGCCTTTGCAGCACGAGGGGACCAAGTACATTACATTACAACTGAGAAATACAAGGACAGACTCGAAGCCGTTGGAGCGAAGGTTCACCTGCATTCTGATCTGGTCAGGACTGCTTCCATT
>NZ_WUDQ01000290.1:0-4525 GCF_009827695.1 Paenibacillus sp. OT2-17
CACTAAACGAAACTTGACAAAGATTTCAAAAAAGTTTCGTGGGCAGCCTTGACAGACAATTGATGGACTTGTATGATAAAGGAAATTTTAGGAGGAGGCGATGTTATATGCGTACGAACATGAATGGATGGGTTCAGCAGCAGAATGACTTGTCTCCCGCACGGACGATGCACGGTTAAAGACTGTATAGATCTATAGTCTTGGCTTAGCAGTTGGTTGGCAGTAGAACCAACGAAATCCGCAGGGAGTGATTCCCTGCGGATTTTTTATGGTTAGGCGTCTTGTTATCCAGTTGCTGGTTCTGGGGAGTGGTCTGTGAAGACTGCTTGCTTAAGTGAACGAACGGATCACATCGGCCTGAATCGTATACCCTCCGCAGGGAAACCCCTGCGGATTTTTTGCGTTGTTTGCATGCGGGGAGAAAAATGTATACCGATCGATCGAATAACACTACGATCAAAAAAATAATAATGATTTCAGGAGGAAAACAATGAGTATACATGAATACGGTTGGTCTGATTACTGGAACGGTTTTTGGGACCAATGGAAGCAAAGTTTTGAGGAACGCGTAGGAAATACACAGGTACGTCCTGCCCGCTTGATTGCCGATTATGGACAAAAGGTGAAGCTTATCACAATGGATGGAGAACGCTGGGGAGCGGCTTCAGGTAAGCTACGACATGCTATTGTCGATCCGGCGGAAATGCCTGCCGTAGGGGACTGGCTAGCAATCACTACGCCAGATGAAGTGTCGGATGCAGTCATCCATGCCGTCTTGCCACGGAAAAGTCGAATATCTAGACAGGCCGCGGGCTTTGAGACGAAGGAACAGCTGATCGCTACCAATGTGGATACGTTGTTCCTTGTTAATGCGTTGAATCATGATTTTAATATGCGCAGACTGGAACGGTATTTAATTATGGCTTGGAACAGCGGGGTAAACCCAGTTGTCGTTTTGAGTAAGAGTGATCTTTGTGAAGATGTCGAACAACGGGTTGCTGAAGCGGAGGGAGTTGCCCCTGGTGTACCTGTTATCGTTATTTCTGCTTTGCAGAACGAAGGCAGAGAGCAACTGGAGGCGTTTCTTCAACCTGGCTGTACAGTTGCTTTGACAGGCTCTTCCGGTAGTGGAAAATCCACGATAGTAAACTGGCTCTCCGGATCTGAAGTTCAACTGACACAGGATGTGAGGGAGGAAGACAGTCGAGGCAGGCACACCACCACTCACCGACAGCTTTTTCCCATCGCAAAGCAAGCCGTTTTGCTGGATACACCTGGTATGCGCGAGTTAAATCTGTGGGATGATTCCATGGGTGTCGCTCATACCTTTACGGATATTATGGAAACGGCGCAGCAGTGCCGTTTTGCAGATTGCAAGCATAAGGGCGAAGCTGGATGTGCAGTGGAGGAAGCTATAGAGAGAGGGAAATTGTCGGAATCCAGAGTGAACAATTATCGCAAAATGCAGCGGGAACTGGAATATCAGGCGCGTAAGGAGGCTGACCGGCGCAGGAAAGATAGCCGTTCAAGCACAACCCCGGGTCGTAGGGATCAGCGAAGCGGCTGGCGACGTGATGTGGAGTGGTAAGCCGAACTGCAGTGAAGCATCAAGTGTAAAAATATAAGAAAATCTATGTTGTAGTCGGCATAGGGTATAAAGGGGTGAATATATGCCGAACTACAGCATTGTGGTGGATTTATCGGATCGTCGTTTATATTTGAAAGATGGAGATCAGATTGTTCTTAGTTATCCAGTCGGTATTGGCAAGCTGGCTACACAGACACCGCATGGGCAATTTACGATTATTAACAAACAGCCCAATCCCGGCGGCCCTTTCGGAGCGTTCTGGATGGGGCTGTCCAAGCCGCATTATGGCATTCACGGCACCAATGAGCCATGGTCCATTGGCAAGATGGTGTCACATGGCTGCATTCGAATGCAGAATAAGGATGTGCTTGAGCTTCAGGAAAAGGTAAGTATAGGCACGCCAGTCACGATACAGCCGTAGCGGCTAGACGACACTAGATTCTGTATCTACTCAGACGTGGATACCGCGTCATAGGCTGTATCTGTGAAGCGTATTTCATGGCGAACGGCCGTAACTTTAAGTTAGATGCTGTGTTTAGTTACGATTTGGGTTGGATAGGGATACGGGCTTCAATTTGTTTGTAGCCCTCTTTGTCGTCTGCGGATTTGACTAACGGTCCCGAAAGACGTTCTCCTTGTGTACCATACGCCTGTTTGGCGTTGGTCCACATATCTTCGTTTGGTTCGAAACTTATGACTATGGTGTAACGGTTGGCAAGGCTCGGCTTTTTGACCCTCATGCTGAAGGAGCCGTCAGGCATAACTTTGGTTTGATCATCATAGCCAAACTGCCATCGTCCCGGAAAATCAATCGTGAGTTTGACGTCTGACCCTTCCAGCAAATTGCTGCGCGCATATACATGATAATAGTTACCTTCTTGCTTCACATCAGGCTTAATCCACACTTGAGGGCTACCGTAGTCCTTAGGTTTGTTCCAGACGGGCTTAACTAAAGGGGTATTGCGTTCTTGTTCAGGATCAAATTCAGCCCCAATCCGAACTTCATGCAAAAGCTGTTTGTTTTCTTCGTATTGATATACATAAGGACCTTCCAATTTGTTGCCACCGCTGCCATACAGATTTCGTATCTCATTGTCTTGGTCATCCGGACGGAACAGAACAGTCAGATCCATACTGCCCTGTATTCCAGGGCGTTGCACTCGGAGTACAAAACTTCCGTCCTTTTGAATAGTGGTCTCATCCGTGTACCCAGTTAACAGGGAGTTTTTGACCGCAAGATTCCCTTTGATCCGTGCTCCGGCTGGGAGGTTGGAATGTCCTGTAACTTTCACGGTATTTTTATCAATGCTAACGCCACCTGATATTTCGACATAGCTGCTGCCTTGCTGATGAACAGGTGTATGATTGGCAGCTCTTTCATCAAGGGATGATGCGCCTTGGTTGGGATTACCCGTTACGGTGTAGGCACGTGCTTCAGCTTCATGTTGGGCCATACTCCGGGTTGAAGCTTTTTCCCTGCTGCATGCAGCCAGCATCGTTAGGATTAAGAATGCACATAAAAGGTTCCAGCCTATTTTAGTAATCATGTGTTTACTCATGGTTTCTGCTCGCTCCTTGTCCATAGCTTCCAGGCTTAACGTGATAAAATTTTCGAAACTTTATGTATTTACCCTAATTAAAGGGTATGTAATCCCGCCTGCTTTATCCTATAAGGAACGTACCTGTTTAAACAACGTACAGAATGGTTAAAAATGGATAGCCTGATCATCCCCTTGAAAAGCAGGGGCAGCTTGCTGTAAAGGAGCCTGAGTCATATGTCCATTGACCGTTTTATCTTAAAAAAGCTGGACAACTGCCGGGAAGAGCATACACGCGCTAATTTACTAGAACTGTTTAGAATACGGATTGAGAAGGCGCAGAATAAGGAACGAGGCGGTAAAAAAGGTTATCGCAGAATACTTTAAATAGAGTCTGATCAAATGCATAAGCTGCGGTAAGTCACATGTATCATGTTTCAAAGCTGCTGATATGGAGAGGGTGCTGAAATGCCCCTCTCTTTTTTGTGTCTAATGTGGACAAAAAAAAGTCCCTCTTAATAGAGGGACAATGCCAATGAATCATTTTCACTAACGCTATGCAGGATGGCTTCACAACCGACAATCTCTATACTGATCAAAGAGTTAAGACATTTTTGAAGGGCACGTTTGCCGCTGGAGATTTTATTCTCCAAAGTGTTACTTAGAAGTTTTAAAGTTTTTTGTACCGGTTGCTTATTTTCTTGATTGAAGTATACGGGAATACGTTTGTTTTGAAATGTAATTAATGTTCTCACAAAAATCACCTCGCCTGAGTTATTTCATGGCTTTATTGTAGTGCCCGTTTCTTAAAATTACCTTAAAAACACCTTATAAAAACATAAAGGTCTGAAAAATTTACAAAGTGTTCACAACAATCTAGGGAATAATCGAATTTAGTTCTAACTAATCGACAAAATGACGTATATAGCCGTATTAGAAACGATTAAATACATATTATTGATACCAATGACTCTACTAATGTGAGAGAATATGACTAAAGTCGCTGTTTTATTTTTAGAGTGGGTATTTTGTAACAAATTGACAGTCTAATAGTCGGATGCTACAGTTACGATAGCCATATTTCCGTTGAAATAGGCTTTTTGCGTGAACTTTGCCATATATTAAGGATCGGGAGGGATGACAGATGATCCTGACCGTGCTTTCAGGACGACAGGAAACAGAGTGGTTTGACATCGAGGTAGCTGATGAATACTCGGTGGAACATTTAAAGTTGATGCTGGGTGTGCGCATTTTCGGCGAGCCTCCGGCGGAAGGCATGCAATATATTATGGAAGCAAAGTTCCCGGAAGGGCTTTGGTTCAGGGTGGGGGATAACCAGCTACTCACAGGATCAGGCTTACGGGAAGGCTGTACTGTGCGTATTCAGCGCGCTTTTTCG
>NZ_WUDQ01000291.1:0-4525 GCF_009827695.1 Paenibacillus sp. OT2-17
CTGAATCATGCCAAAACCGATATGACTCCGGCTGAGCTGGCGAAAGGTCCGGGCTATATCCGCGTGCTCGGCTTTAACAGGGCTGGACGCGAGCTGCTGGCACGTATGAAGCAGACAGCCACCCTTCCGGTATGGGTCAAGCTGTCTGCCGGATCACATCCTCAGCTGGACTGGGATACAGCCGCAGCCGCCATATACGCAGCTGGGATGCCACGTCCCGCCATCCGCGACATGTATGCTGATTACTTGCGACCGCCCATTATGGTTTGATGGGCAGCTTTTCCATATAATCCAGCGCATCGCCAAGCTTGCGAACCGGAACAAGCTTCATCCGGGTTCCAATTTGCTCAGCTTTGGCCTTCGCCTCTTTATAATTATCTGCAGGGACGAAAAACAAATCCGCATCCTGACGGTCAGCAGCAACTATTTTATACTTTGCACCACCAATCGCTCCAACCTGACCGTCCTTATCAATAGTACCCGTACCGGCTGCACGATATCCCTTACTCAGATCACCTGGTGTCAGTTGGTTATAGATTTCCATGGTAAACATCAACCCTGCCGAAGGACCGCCAACATCCGTAGATGTAAAATGAATCGTTTTACGTCCATCCTTCGGCTGTACCTTCTGTACCGTGGCAATACTGACGCCAAATCCAGAACGTTGCTTGCCCGTCTCACTGTCCTTGATGGTCGTTAAGGGAGCTTGCACGGTCAGCAACTTTCCATCACGCTTTAGCTTCACTTTAGCCATTGTTCCCGGTTTTTCGTCCTCCAAAGCCTTCCGAATGGAACGATTATCGGTCACCCTCACTCCGTTCAGCTCCAATATTTCATCTCCAGGCTCGAACACGCTGTTCGAGCCCGGGACCTTAAATACATACACATAATCTGGCACAATCCGATAGGGGACATGGGCACGGGTGTAGGCAGCCTCCATTGCGGAAGATTGGGAATCCCCCATATACCATACCTGTTCTGCCGCATATTCGTCTTCACTTCTTCCATGCAGACGATCCTCTTTGCGTTGAATCTCCGAATTGCGGTCCAACTTGGACAGGCCCAACATGATAACATTGGCATAACGCGCCGATACCGTCGTCATCATAAAAGTCCCCCGTTCGATGCTGTCACCCTCCTGGACTCTAACCATCGGTTTGATCTCGTTTGCCCCACCTGGTCCATAGATCAGATAAGGGGTTGGCATATAGACCAGCACATAGACCATTGCAGCCAGCATTAAGACATAACCGGTTGTAAAAAAAGCTCTTTTCCGGTTTATTCGTTTCATTGCTTCTCCCCCTTACAGCCTAACTTCTCCTATCTTACCCAAGTGCCTCTACGCCGCCTGTTCTCAAGCCTTCCGAAAAAGCATACATTGTTTACGACAACGTATACGAACAACCTATCCCAAGACAACGAACGTGAATAAACGCTGGAGACAGCATCCGACTCTCCTTAGTATATTTATGAGAGGTGAATTCTTTGATGCAAAAGGAAGCCCATTCCGCTCCTTATTGGACAACCGTACTGCTTGGCCTTGGAGCCATTTTACTTGTACTGGCTGTTGTCGCCTCACCAGAAAAAGTATTTCAAGCCTCTACTCAAGGCCTTAAGCTATGGTGGAGTATTATTTTCCCGGCCATGTTGCCTTTTTTGATGCTGTCCGAAATGCTCATCGCCTTTGGTCTAGTCCATGGACTAGGTGTCCTGCTGGAGCCGTTTATGCGATTCTGGTTCCGTCTACCCGGGCGAAGCGGCTGGGTGTTGGCCCTCGGCCTGACCGCAGGATTCCCGGCTGCTGCGGAAGCAGTGCGCCAATGGGCACAACAGGAGGATATGACCGCGTTTCAGCTTCGACGTCTAACCGCTATCGCTCATTTCTGCAATCCGATTACCATCCTGCTCGTCATCGGGACAGGGCTACTGCACAATGCTGCCGCAGGTGTGATGTTACTTGCCGTTCACTGGACTTCCGGGCTGCTGGCAGGCTGGATCACAGCCAGACTACCTGTACCGTCCAAAGAATTGCAAAAACGGGAAACGCCAGCTGCCCTCCGGCGCACCTCAGTTTCCCGTACTTCTCCCTCCCTGATCCGATCCGCATGGGAAGCTACCCGCTCTGCCAGAGAACGGGACGGCCGCAGTTTCGGAAAACTGTTGGGCGAAACCGTATCCCATGCTGTACAGACGCTGATGGTGACAGGTGGATTCATTATTTTCTTTTCCGTACTGATTCGACTGCTGTCCATATATACAGGCCAAGGATCGCTTTCTTTCATATGGCCTGCCTGGATGGAAATCCATCTGGGTTCCTATGAAATCAGCCGTCTGCCCTTTGATCTCCGTACACAAGCAGCCCCGATCAGTGCTGTGTTGGGCTGGGGTGGCCTGTGCGGCTGGCTTCAAATTACCGCCGTCACCAGGCCTTCCGACAAGGGCATCACCTTCACCCTGTCACGAGTGCTCCATGGGATCATTGCTTTTGGACTTACCTTGGCGACATGGGTCCCGCTTAGCCGCATCTTCAGCAATACAACTCCCGCTTACGTCAGTCGCAGTTCTGTGTCTTCTTTTGCGGAAAGCGTAAATGAATCCGCCACGCATCCTGTCATGGCCGGAGCCAGCGGCTTATTAACACAAATTGAAGGAACATCTATGTACCCCTGGCAACTAACCGTACTGTCCATTGCACTGTTAGGTACAATTATAGTTACCCTGCTGGCCTTTTCCTTTATGACTTCATGGTGGAGCCGCCACGATTCGCGTTGACCTTCGCACGCAGTGCGTCTTCCACCTCCGGTGCCACCAGATCTACAACCTTGCCATCAAAATGCGCAATTTCCTTCACCATACTGGAACTCAGATATGAATAAGCTGGATTGGTCATCATAAAGATCGTTTCCGCATCCGGGTTCAGCTTATGATTTGTAGAGGCTAATTGTAGCTCATATTCAAAATCAGTCACCGACCGAATTCCTCTGACAATAACCTGGGCCCCTTTTTGACGTACATAATTAGCTGTCAGATCACGGAAGCTGTCCACTTCAACGTTCGGGATATCGCGAGTTACCGTTCGCAGTAACTCCATTCGTTCCTCAAGTGAAAACAGCGGATTTTTACTAATATTGTTAAGAACCGCGACAATCAATAGATCAAACTGTCTGGCTGCTCTTTGAATAATATCCTGATGCCCCATCGTCACGGGATCAAAAGTTCCCGGATATACAGCAATACGTGGTTTGTGCTCAATCATGATGGTCCTCCCCGTCTGATTCGCTGATGCCGAATTTGACCCCTTCGGCTTCTGTATGTTCTACGACATCCGACAAAACATCGGCTGCAAAATGATAAATAGATAACGCCGTTTCACCATAAACTGCTTTTCTGACCTGTTCGAACGGCCCGAAGCTTTCCGGATATTCATGTCCCGATTCATACTCCAGCACGATGATTGCATCTGAACGAAGCAAGTTCAACTCAGCCATACGGCTCATTAATTCATCTCCGTGTTTGAGACGATAGGGTGGGTCCAGAAAAACAGCATCAAAAAGAGCTCCACGTTTTGCCAGCACCTTGAGCGCTCGTCCGGCATCATTGCGGAACACTTCAGCCTGTCCTTCCAATCCAGTTTTTCGCAAATTTTCTTTAATGACATCAATGCTTTTGGATTCCATATCAATAAAAACAGCCTTGTCCATTCCCCGGCTAAGCGCCTCTATACCCAGGCCACCACTGCCAGCAAACAGATCAAGTGCGACTCCCCCATCAAAATAAGGACCTATCATGCTAAATAGCGCTTCCTTGACCTTATCCGTGGTCGGCCGCGTCCCTGTGCCGGGAACTGCCTTTAACGGCCTTCCTTTGGCACTACCCGATACCACTCTCACGCTGAAACTCACCTATTTTCTATATGTGTTCATAACCATATAAGATTATGACGCTATCGTACCACATGCACCGCCGTTTGAAAAATTTAGGATGAGGCAGGTATAAAAAACCATTCCCTGGGCATCCTTAGGATATCGGCATTCAACCAATGTCGTAGACAACCGCGGAGAAGACTTACGTTTCCCCATAAGCTCTTCGTCCGGTTTCTCCTCTCCCATTCGGGCGCTCTTTAATGGAGCGCCTGATTTTTTTGCATAAAAAGAAGCTGCTTAATAGCAGCTCTATGTATCATTTTTCTATTTCGGCATTTTGTTTATTTCAGCAGTTCCTCGGGTGTATCCCCTTGATAAACATACACGTAACTCGCCACTGATACAGCAAATGTTGCAAACATAGACAACGATGTAGCTAATCCATATACCATTTTCCTCATCATTCCACTCACCTCCTTCCCCGGATCAATGTTAGGCTCTGGACCAAAAAAGCAATAGCCACTACAGAGGAACCGATTACAAAATTAGTACATACAAGCAAGGAGGATAACAGTCGCAAGAGGGGATAAAATTGTACTGGAATGCGCGACTGCTTTTCAATTCTGGACGGGGCAAAACATAAAACGAGAATGAGAGCTATT
>NZ_WUDQ01000292.1:0-4517 GCF_009827695.1 Paenibacillus sp. OT2-17
AGACTACAGCACCTACTATAACTCAATTCGGATTCAAGCGAAACTAAATAACCAGTCGCCGGTGGATTACAGGCGACTGGCTGCTTAAACTTGCAAGGTGTTTTGATCCCTGTCTCACAAACGGGGGTCAGTCCCCCCTAGAGGTGTAAGGCTTTTTCTATAAGGGATTACCAAACTTTAATATAATTTTTACCTTTTTTCAAAAGTGTAATCGGCCCTATTAGAGACTTTTCTACTCTCTGCATATCCAACAAATCAGTATCCAGGATCACTTCACTACCATCGGGGCGCTCAAATTCAGCGTCAACGATACGTACCCGTGCTAATGTTGCTGTTGAATGTACTTCACCTAGAAAAACATCGAAATTTTCCGGTAATTCACAGGAAAGATAAACTTCTTCTCCCTTATCAACTATTCTGAAGTTTGGATGAAAGCTTTTGTCAACTATCTTATCTTTTTCTCTTTCAAACGGTTCTGCTCCGGCCAAATACGCATTGTTATTAATATAAACAGGTTGTTCCACCAAGTTAAATATTTCAGCGTCTCCGGGATTTTTGTGTACGTTTTCAATATACTCTTCTAAAGAAGCCGTGTGGTTTTTATAATGGGACGTTCCGACACCTTCTAATCCATCAGCTCCAATGAAAATATTATTATAAAAACGGTCATCACCGCCGTAAATAAAAGAAAAACCTGCGATTTTGGTGCTGTGGGGGAGGTGATACTGTGTAGAACGTGTCATTTCTTTCCAATGATTCATCTTACCGCAGATTAGGTTGTTTATGTAAGCTCCACCCTGTGACACATTGTCCAGAGAATATTCAGAAGCCATTATATTGTGATCAACGATATATGGCCCATGGCTTACTTCAACAAACAAATCGCGATTATTGCTATAAAATAAATTCTTACTAATCCTTGTTCCCTGTGTCTGCCAATCTGACCATAATCCTAAAGAGCAGTCATGGATACGGTTATGGTAAATCTGGACATCTATGGCTGCATGGAGCTTGATTCCTGCAATTTCGTGACCGTAGAATTCACGTTTCAGAGCAATTTTATATATATGGTTGTGATGAATTTCACTAAAGACACCGCCCAAGTGACCCACAATTCCATTTTGACCGCAATCATAAATCGTATTATTACGGATAATATGGGAGCCGATTTTTTCCTTGCACCAGCCATTACGTTCAGCAGAAAAGACAGATTCAAGCTGGTACTGGTATCCGGGTTTGTCTTTCCGGACGGAGCGATAATTATGCCCGGTGGAGGCTTCTTTACCAATACTGATGGCGCTGCATTTTGCATCGTGAAGGATATTGTTTTCAATAATCCAACCCTTGCTCCAATTGGCGCCAAGCAGTCCAGGCTGATCCGCTGTCGGAGGTGCCCATGGTGTTGCGGCCTGCGCCATTTCAAAGCCTCTTACTGTAATATAATCAATCCCTGTATCTTGGGGATAGAAACAAGATCTGCGAACGTTAACCTCAACAAATTCTTTGTTCGGATCAGCGCCTTGGAAATTTGCATATATGGTTGTATTATCAGCATTCACTTCTGCAAACCAGACATATTTTGTCTGTTCCTGATTATGAACAGGAACCATTTTTCTTGTCCAGTGGTCCAATACTTCTGTTGTAACCTTCGGATCGATCAGTTGTTCAAAGCGGCTGACTTCATAAAAAGACATACCGTTTAAATAAACGTCTCCTAAATGCTTGGTTTCCTCAATTGTTACGAGCCAATCTCCGGACACTTCAAGAGCATATGGGTTATAGTTACCAAAAAACTCATTCGGCAACACAACCTTCCAAATATTCTCTTCTGCATGCTGCCAACTTTGAATATGCTCTGAGCCTTTAATGATTACTTTTTCACCTTTTGCAGCTTGATAAGTAATTCTTCTCTTGGTGCTTAATCCTTTAAATTTTGGTTTTACCCATTCACGATATACCCCTTCATGGACAATAACCGTGTCTCCTGCCACAGCAGCAGAAGCTGCTTTATTGATTGCCAGAAATGGATCTTCCTGACTCCCCTGGCCGTGATCTGAACCAGTTTTTGCTACGTGATACTCCATAGTCTTATATCCTCCTTTAAATTCAATTTATTTTATTATAGGAAATAATATTTGTTAATTCTATCCAAAATATAGTACACTTTAAGACAATATTAGTGTTCTGGCAAAGGAGAGTTGTATGGTCTTATTTGAAAAACATGGAATGGAGGGGGAAGAATTCTTTCATTTTTTTCCATTGAAGAATTATAGCTTTCCCCTTCATTTTCACCGAGCATATGAAATGATCTATGTTAATGATGGACAGCTATATGTATCCATTGATCAAAAAGAGTATCTTTTGAAGGAAAATGATCTGGTCTTTATCTTTATAAATCAAATGCATGAATTTAAGACCATCGATTACTCTAATATTACAATCATCCTTTTTTCGCCAGAGTTGATCGGCGACTTTTTTATGAATTTAAAAGGCTTAATTCCAAATGACAGTGCATTGCATTTGGAGAGAGCTATTGATTTTAGTAAGCTGAATTCAATCTATAGCCAGAAAAGTTTTTTATATGCTGTTTGTGCTGATCTGATAAATCAGAAATCGTTTACCCTAGTTAAGCAATCACCTCAGACAAAGGTGCTCTATAAGATGCTGCTTTATGTAGAGGAAAATTATTCTACTGATTGCACATTAAAAGACATTGCAAAATATCTGCAGTATGACTATCCTTATCTATCAAAGTTGTTTGTCCAACAAATGAACATCACCTTCACGGACTACTTAAATCATTATCGGATTTCACAGGCATGCTATTTGCTGAAAAATTCCCAGCAGGCGATTGGTGAAGTTGCAATCAAGTGTGGTTATAACAATTTAAGAACCTTTCATCGTAACTTCAAGGAAATAACCAGGAGAGCGCCTAGAGAATATCGAGCAATGTACTAAAGAAGAACGGCATAAGCATAAGGTGAATGCGTTGAGCACTTTGTTGACCTTCAGCTTAAACTAGCTGGTGATTATGTTGAAAATATAATCATTAATTCTCAACAATCTTCAGATCATAATTTACGATCCTTCTAATCCAAAGTTTTGCTAGCAATAAATTAGAAAATCCATAAACGCAGCCATCCAATTACCAAGAATTTTTCTACATGACGCACACCATTTTAAATCGGTTAATGTGAACAGCTGCGGCAATCCCTTGTCATCTAAAAGCCGTGATTTACGAGGGCTTATCAGGATATCTGGTGAGTGGTTTCAAAGGTTTCGTTTCCTGTCTGGTCACAGGGCAGAAGCTCACTCGGTTGTGATGCGCTCGGCAACAAAAACGATTCGATTCGTACACAGTATACATCACACAACAAATGTTTTCGGTACGTTTGCTGTGGCAGTATTCACTTCATTCTTAAGGGTCAAGTCGCCAAAACTTAAAAATAGCAAGTCTCTTGCAACTTAGAGACTTGCTATTTTGTGTTTTCGGTTCATTAAATTTTGTGAAAAAAAATAGTTCCAAAGTTATGAATTTTCTAAAAATTTATACTTTTAACAGCAAAGGGCACTGCGGTTGGTACGTCATGTCGGAACGAGGAGATTGATTCAAAAAAATTGGTTGGTAAACTTGAGCTTTGAGTTAATAAAAAAATGTCGGATGACAAAAGCCATGTTGCATTAGGAGCCGCCTAAATGACGGCTTTTTTGTTTTAAGAAATCAAGTTCATGCTCCGAGCCAAGGACAAGAACTTGATTATTCCATTGCCGATTA
Organism: Paenibacillus sp. OT2-17; assembly: GCF_009827695.1. Classification (NCBI taxonomy): domain Bacteria; kingdom Bacillati; phylum Bacillota; class Bacilli; order Caryophanales; family Paenibacillaceae; genus Paenibacillus; species Paenibacillus sp. OT2-17. The sequence continues at coordinate 3,776 of NZ_WUDQ01000292.1, forward strand.
GATATCTACCTATTTAATGCTCACTATACCGACCATCCAGTTGTCGCAGGAGCAGACGACCTCATTCTGGAGCGGTTGAAGCGAGGTTCGTTGACTGTCAAATAAGAAGCCCTTAGTGAGCTTTTTTTAGACAATTCTTTAATAGATAACCCAATTTATAAATTTATACTGTGCAGCTTTGAAAAAGCTCAATAAACTTCTGAGCTGCTGAAGAAAGGGGCAAGTCTTTTTTGATAGCAATACTTAAAAACCTTTTAGGTATGATTTCTTGGATGGGCACTATGAATAGCTGTTGTTGATCCAAATCGCTGCGAACAAAATCCTCGATTACACACGATATGCCCAAACCTTTTTTAGCAAACTCAATTAACAGTTCCATGGTACTCAGTTCTATTTTAGGTATTACCTTTAAGCCATATGAAGTGAAAAAGTTGTCAATATATTTTCTTGTATTAAGTCCTTTCTGCATGAGAATGATCGAGTAATTTACTACTAGTTCTTTTAAGAATATTGGATTATCACATATTTCTTTAAATCTCTCACCTACTACAAAACAATCTTGTATTTCTATTTTTCCAATCACCGTCAGAGAATCTCTGCTTCCGTTCAGATTGATGATTCCTATGTCAACTTCGCCTGACTCTAGCTGCTTAATTGTAGAATGAGTAGATTGATCTTTGATATAAATCTCGATATTAGGGTAAGCCAAGGAGAATGTCTCTAGGTATTGCATCAAGAAGTT
>NZ_WUDQ01000293.1:0-4506 GCF_009827695.1 Paenibacillus sp. OT2-17
GCATGACAGCATTGTGGTATACGCTGTAGACGGAGCAACTGGCAAGTTGAGCTTGGTCGAGCATGTATCTGCCGAAGGAGAGCATCCACGCCATTTTGCTTTGACTCCAAATGGTGACCATATGCTCGTGGCCAACCGCGACACCAACAACATTGTTACGTTCAAAGTGGACAAGGCAAGTGGACGCTTGACCTACACTGGGCAACAAGTAACCGTGTCCAAGCCAGTATGCGTACAGCCTTTTTACTTTTCTGTGTAAAAGGAGCGCTACATTTATATCATGCGGAGTGGTTAAGTGATAGTGATGCGGATAATGGTCGGCTACGAGGACGGATCATTCTTCCGATCGCTGTTGCCCCCAGATTTCTTGTTTGTATGTTCAAGGGTAGAAATCCGGAGACAAAGGCGAACGCTCCGCTTCTTCAGAACAATTCCGTCCTTTCCGCTGCTTTAGTGCTTTTGGCGACCATTTTTTTAGGCAGAAACAATAAATGAATACGTATATGTTAATGGTACTGATAGATTAACCAAGCATAGAAAATTTTTTAGTGAAAACGGCTCGTAGGATAACCTACAGCCGTTTTTATTTTAGGGCTTAGTCATTTCAAAAGAAGTCACTACCTACAAAAATAATATAAAATTTTATGGTTACAAATAAGATACGAATAATCTCGGCAGGAAAAGGGTACATATGTTATAAGCGGGACAAGAATCTCTCAAGCACTCCGATAATGCAAATCTAGGACAAGCATTGTGAGTTCCATATAAGGGTTAGAGGCTTAAAATAAAAGTATTATATTTGGCCTAAGTATTAGTTTAGGTCGTTGGCTTCTTTAGAGGCAAACTCATGAAAAATGAGCAATGGCAAGGATAAACTGAGTAACGAAGCGGGCAGATGGATTTCGGAGAAGCGATCAAGCTCCAACAGCGATCGGAGAAACCATCTGATCGCGAAGTGGGCCTCACAGACCGATAAGAGTATATAAAGGAGGAAACGAAATGAAAATTATCATTACGCAAAAGGAAGCCGTCGACAAAGGAATATGGACAGAGATCATGGGGATGTTTGCTGTGACCAAAGAGGACGAAGTATGGCAAAATGAAGAGTTTATTCTCACCGAAGAACAGGCACGTCAGGTCGGATTATTAAGATAGCAAAGACAAATAGGACATGTTATCAAGTTTTAAGACCAAGTCTTAAAAAATCGTAACTTCTTTTTTATGTATCTGATACACTTTTTAACCGTGCAACGTTTATGATAAGTACACAAGGGTAATGAAGCTTACAGACACCGTGTACATACCCAAACGGCAAGGAGAGATCAGACATGATGAAACTAGCTTCGAAATGGACCGTATTGGCTTTAATGATGATGCTGATTACGACGGCAGGGGCAACAGCGCAAGGCTACACGCCTGTAGCAGCTGCTGAAAATCAGGAGACCGTATATATAAACCAAATGGAGATTCGTGACGGACAAATTTATTTGTCGGCAGACCCGATTGAATGGTATGAAGGCGCGGCAGCTGACAAAGCATTTGTGGAGCATGAAGGAAATACAGGATTGGATGGAGCTCCGGATGGCTACTACATCGTAAACAATTCCGTGCAAAATGACGTGTATCAGGTTGCACCAGATGCTTCAGTAGAGGTGCAGATTTATGATCACACGGGTAACATAGAAGATACAGACGTGCAATGGAACGAATCGATTCCTCTGGCACAGTTTGAGAAAGATTTTGCTAAAAAGGACGTTCTGGACCTCAGTCAATTTCCATACCATATTACGCTTCGTGAGGGTAAAGTTATAAAAATCGTGCAGCAATTCATTCCTTAAAATAGAAGTAATCTCATTTCACAAACACGTGCTTTCACTTGATTATAGATCAGGGGAGCACGTGTTTTTTTATACTTTATAACAAAAAAAGAGGATATCCAGCCCATATAGGGCGCGGATATCCTCTTCTCTTCATAATATATGATTAGAACGATTTTGCTGTGTCTACTGCACGTTGTACAGCAGAAGCAACGATTTCTTGTGCTTGATCTGGAGATTGATTATGTCCTTCCAGAACAACTTTCACGATGTCTTTCACTCCGAAGAAGGATAAGATGTTGTTCATGAAGTTCAAAGACATTTCAGCTGCAGCAGCTGGTCCTTCGGAATAAACGCCGCCTCTTGCATTCAGCAGGGCTACTTTAGTTTCAGTTACGAGACCAACAGGACCTTCAGCAGTATATTTGAATGTTTTACCAGCTTGGTTCAGGTAGTCAATGTACGTATGCAGTACAGCTGGAATCGTCATGTTCCAGAGCGGGAAAGCAAATACGACTTTGTCTGCTGCCAGGAATTGATCCAGGTAGCCATTAGCAATGTTTGCCAGGCGAGCTTCTTCTGCGTTCAGCTCCATGCCTCTAGCGGATTTGAACGTGCCGTTGATCATGTTAGCGTTCAAATAAGGAAGCTCGACGGAGAACAGGTCCAGCTCAGTGATTTCATCAGTTGGGTGGGAAGACTTGTAGCTTTCTACGAAGGCGTTATACAATTTAACTGTTGCAGATTCTTCAGCTGTACGATCATTAGCTTTGACAAATAATACTTTAGACATGATTTATTTCCCCCTAAGTAAGTTGAATAAGTAAGTTAAGTTAGTAAGTTACCAAGTAATATTACAATATAAAGATAATATCTGTCAACACTTTTATATTAAATTTACTTTGAAAAGCTACTTTATTTTTTACACTGAAAATTTTACGTGTTTCTTTTGCAAAATATCAGTTTTGCGGTAAAATTTAAATGTAAAGTTTAATGCAGAGAATGGTTTGAGTAGGCGAAGAAGAAAATGAACATGGTGCCAGCAAGATATAGCACAATAGTTGAACGAAAAAAGGTGAGTAGCTTGAAGATAGGTTTTTTTGATTCAGGATTGGGTGGAATTACAGTATTGTCCGAGGCACTAAGACGTTTGCCAAACGAAAATTTTGTATACATGGCGGATACCCTCCATGTGCCTTACGGGACGAAAACTCCCCAAGAGGTGCTTGGTTATGTCAAGGCTTCAGTACAAACGATTCTAAAAGAAGATGTTAAGGCATTGGTAATTGCCTGCAATACGGCTACAAGTATCGCGGTTGCGGAGCTAAGGAAAGAATATCCTATTCCGATTATTGGTATGGAGCCAGCAGTGAAGCCAGCGGTCGAGATGAACCGATCCAATGGTAAAAGAGTTCTGGTGTTAGCCACACCATTGACCTTGAAACAATCCTGTTATGCAGCGCTGGTATCCAGAGTTGACGATCATGGGAGCGTGGACTCACTACCTCTGCCGGAGCTAGTACAGTATTGCGAACAGTTGAATTTTGACCGGGCAGAAATGTCCGAATATTTTAACCGGGAGCTGTCTTCGTTCAATCTCGACATATATGGTACGGTGGTATTGGGGTGTACTCATTATCCTTTTTATAAGGAGATTCTAAGGGAACTACTGCCTTCTCATATTCAGTTAATTGACGGGAGCCAGGGAACAGTTAGACGGTTGAAACAGGTGTTGTCTGAGCGTAATTTGCTGGAGCCTTCGCCAAAATCCGGTCCATCGCAGGAGGGACACATTACATTTCTATGTTCTAGTCAGGATGAGACCTATGTGCATAAGATGGAGCGGGCGCTTGAAATCTATGCGGAGCATGAAAAGATTTATTTTTAAAAGAAGAGCGGCTGGCGAACGTGTTGGATCTTAATGAAATATCCAAATCGCCAGCCGCATTGTCGATCAGACGCATGGAGGGAGGGCGTAAGATGGATGTTCAACTGATCCTGAATGAGCTTCACGAAACGGGCGTGCTTGAAAGCCATATGCGAAATCTCAAACCGCTGACCGGCGGAACTTCGAGCAAAGTGGTTGTTGTCATGGACGGAACTAAGCCGCGATACGTGATTAAGCAAAATGATCCCGCTGTCGTAGAAGCCGAGGCAGAATTCTTACATACCTATGTACAGATTGAGAAACTATCGCGTTTGGTTTATGTAGATCCGTTGCACCGTTATTTGGTGTACACGTTTAGGTCAGGGCTCACACAGTATCATGGACGAAACAAAAGCGATTTGTTACTTCGTCTGGCGACGGAGGTGATCTCGCACTATAAGCCTTTTGGTGAGGAACGTCATTATGGTTATCCGGACCACCCGTTTGTGGAATGGAGAGATTTTCTGCTGCACAGAACGAAGGAATCTGAAAAGATCATACAAGACGTTTTACCCCCAGAGGATCATCGGTTCGTCCATACCCTTGTGGCCGGATCGCCGCAACGGAATATTAAATATTTGCTTCATGGTGACTGTGGAGTACATAATTTTGTGTTTGCCGAAAATGGTACGTTGACAGGCATTATTGATCCTGACCCAGTCGTGGGAGAGCCTCTGTATGATTTGATATACGCCTTTTGTTCTTCACCCGATAGGCTGATCGTCGATACTATTTTGCCTGCCTTAGAGAAGCTTGGGCCGG
>NZ_WUDQ01000294.1:0-4495 GCF_009827695.1 Paenibacillus sp. OT2-17
AAGCTGTGACATCATTTGCCACATTCAGCTTCTTAAAAACCGCTATCAGGCAGGAGATTCCTATCGGTCACAGGATGGGGGATACAACAATACATCGTTTAAAAACAACATCATGACGGAATCCGGGCGGCAGGGTTATGTGTCGGCTGGATTTTCCCGAGTCAACCGCCCTAACCAGTCAATCGCACTCACGGTGCTGTATCACTTTTATGTAAAGCTGCTAGAGCGTATGAGAACAGAGCAGGAGTGGGACATACGCGATAAGCTGAATTATTTTGGTTTAGATGCTGCTGAACGCGGTCGCACGCGAAATGATCTCGTTCCTGGTAATGAGGCGATCACGGACATGAGCGCACTGATGACCAGCGGAGCCAGCTACGGCTCCTTGAAGCGAATGACATTACGTGATGCGGAGGAAGCCTTGTTCGGTCAGGGCTGCGAAGCCTTTTTCCGCGATAACTGTGAACGGATTATGCACAAACGGTTGGGAGATTTTCAGGCGGAATCAGGTCTACAGTCGGCTGTGAATGCAGCTTCCAAGGAATATCCTGAAATCGGCTTATTCGAGTTGACAGACTGGACGGATGAAAATAAAACAGGAAATGTGCTTACGGCCATTCGGGGGCTGATTCGGGATACGTCCAATGACTTGCAGATTAGTACCGCTGAACTGGACACCCTGTATAGCGGTCAGGTGGAGGACCAGCCTTTTCAACGACTGCCACTCATGGATAAGCATAATGTGCGCAGCTTGATTCGTTACCTGACCGAGACGGTTTACGGGCACAAGCTGCACATGCTGCGAATTCAAGCCGATTTGGAGCTGCTTCGTCGCTATGAACTGGCACTAGAAAAATGGCATGCACAGGCGAAGCATATTACAGTACAGCTTTCCAGCCTGGAGCGTGAACTACATCAAGCTGCAACGGACAGTATTCGGCAGGCCGATAGTTACACAGGTCAAAACCTGTTCGAGTATTATGAGCGTGTGACGGAGGATGTCATGCGTGAGCTGGAAAGCAAGCGGGGAAAATCTATATTCTTTGATACCCGGCATATGGGGTCTGTATCCGGATTGCTGGACGGGGGTCTATCCGCATTGGTGGATCGACTTACGCAGACCTGTCGCACCTTGATTCTCAGTTCACAGCCGTTTAATCAGACCTTCGAAGAAGAATTATTGCGGCGTGCCAATGTAGCTGCTGCATATGAAAATCGGCTGGTCGTTCCGAAGGATGAGTTGTTTAAAAAACTGTATCAAACGTTGGAGGAACATGGCGGAATTAACGTACGTTTGCTCGACTATACCCATGAGCATCGGTATGAAGAAAAGTACTTCTTTGGTGACTACGAAGGCGAATTTCTTCCTTACGCTATGGATGTGGACATAACTTCGCGTATTTACAAGCTGGGTTTTGTACATGAGCGTCGCAGCAGCGGGGTGGAAAAGCTGCATTTGATGGGCGGCTTCCATCTGGAGGATCTGATGGTTTACCGCAACGGCAAAACGTATTATGAGACATATACTGCGAATGGTTTCGTGTTTCACGGAATCGACGTGGACCGGTTGCCGGAATTGCGGTAGCCACATATTAATCCTACTTTAATGATGGAAGGAAGCAACGATTCTTATGAAGCAACGTAAATTTAACGTTCTCCTATTACTGTTCGGCTTGTTGGGTGCTGTAGTAGGCTTCATCTTGGGAGAGCTTATTCTTCACAAATTGATAGGGCACTGGCCGCATATCGTCGTGATTGGGCTGTATTTTGGCATCATGGCACTGTGCATTGGCCTAGGTTGTCTGATTGGCGAACTAATTTCGCCACAGTTAAATGGGCATTCATGGCGGCAGCGCTACTCCGGGTTATCCTGGAAGTTACTGGTGCCTGCTACACTAGTGATGTTGTTCGTGGCAGGTCTGCTATTGGAGTTGGGCTATCAGGTTAACCCTGAAGGGCGCAAGAGCGTACAGGACCTCGTGCTTGTGATTGATAATTCCGGGAGTATGCAGCAAACAGATCCCGATAATGAGCGCCTAACGGCTGCCAAGAGTCTGATTGGCCAAATGGATGGAGACAAGCGGGTAGCCATTGTTTCATTTGAATCTGCTGCGCAGTTGGTTCAGCCATTTACTCCCATTGGCACAGATGCAGAGAAGCAAGCGGTTTATTCCAAAATCGATAGTATGCAGACTATAATGTCAGGCGGTACAGAGATCGGGCTTGCTTTGGACGAAACGATCAAAGAGATTGAAACCCAAGGTAATGCAGAAAAAGGTTCTCTCGTTATCATGCTCTCTGATGGCTTTAGCGATCTGGATACCCAGACAGCATTGGCTCCTTATATCGCCCGCCAGATTCCGATTAATACGATCGGGCTGAAACTGGCAGAGTCGGATGGTATAGCCTTATTGCAAAATATTGCTGACCTGACGGGCGGAACTTATTCTAATGTAGCCAATGCCCAAGGACTTACTCAGGCGTTCGGAAAAATATATAACAAAATCGGTGATCGCACACTGGTAACGGAGCGGACAGGTGAGTATGCCGACAGTCTGTATTTTGCCATTTATCGCGTAACGGCGCTGGTCATTATCGGCGCTTTATTGGGATTGGCTCTTGGGCTGATGTTCGATAACCGTTTTCTCGCACGGAATTTTGCGATTGGAGGAGTCCCGGCAGGCTTGCTCGCTGGTTTTATTTTGGAAAAGGGATTATCTGGATCGCCTATAGGTGACTTGATGATTCGTTTGGTGGCAGCGCTCGTACTGGCAGCCCTTATTGCTGTCTTTTCGCTTGTTTTGCCGATTGCGGAAAATACTCGCCGATCTTCCGGTGGAGGAAGTCAGGGTGCGCCATCAGGACGCCGGAGAGGGGCACCGGAAGCCCCGACGCGCAATCGACGCAGCAGTGGATTTTAGAACGGGAGGCTGGAACTTATGCAGTATAGGGAAGCACAGCCCGGTGATCCTATTATTTCGGAGCTGAGCCACAAAATTGATGACAACCGGGTTGTGTTACGCTGGCAGTGGCCTGAGGGCGCAGCCGTGGTATATATTGCGAAACAATCGGCCGATGCAGGTGTGAATGGGCAAAATGAGGGTGAAGTTTTGCCGCCTTTTTCAAGCCTAAAACTTTTTACACGCGAGGAGTATAAGGCTGCTGGCAGCTATCGTGACCGAATTGAAGGCATTGGACGCGTGCGGTATATCGTATATCCGGCTGTTCGGGAGGATGGAGACACTTATGTGATCCGTCAGCAAGACGGAGCCAACCAACTGGAGTTGAGCACGGGGAGGGCTAAAATCAGATATGCAGTTCACCATAAAAAAAGCTGGTTTCGCAGCCGCAAAACCGTCCAGATTCAGGTGACAGCCGAAGTTCCTGTCCCGCAAGAGGCGCTTTGCTACGTGAAGAAGCGCGGGGGTTATCCAGCAGACCGGGACGATGGAACCTTGTATCCGTTCACGGCACCTTTTGCCGCGGGACGGAATGTTTTACCCGCTGTTGAAGTGGGGGGAGATGAATATGTGCGGCTGTTTTTTACAGATGGCCAGAAATATGGCACGGTCTATGAATTAGTCCCTGAATGAAAGGAGGCCGCAACCGATGAGTTTTCTTAGCAATTTATTCAGAAGAAAGCCACAGGCAGCGCCAAGGCCGTTATTTTATGATATTGTGTGCCCTTATTGCTTTAGTAAATTTTCCCCGGAGGAAGTGGTATTCCGTGCTTCTCATCACCGTGAAGATGACGAGGACTACGCTTTGGGTGAAGATGAGCTGTTGAACAAATATCGGGAGCGTTTTGGTTTGGACAGTGTGCATGATATGGAGGCGATTTTGCATCCCCATGATGTCCCTGAGGAACATCGATTGTATTCTGATCATGTACTGACAGGACTGACGGACCGTTATGGCGAGCTGACGCGTCACCGACTGTGCCCGCACTGCCATAACGAACTGCCCGTGACCGCGGGTAAGGTGCCTAGCAATATCATTTCGATCATTGGAGCTTCGCAGGCGGGGAAATCTGTTTATATGACCTCACTGATTCACACGTTGCAGCATGTTACGGCCGATCATTTTGACGCGGCTTGCATGCCGCTCAATGCAGAGATCAGCCGAAAGTTCCGCACCATGTATGAGGAACCCCTATTTGAACGAGGGGATCTGCTTACATCGACACAAAAAGAAAAGATGCAGGAGCCTTTTATCTTCCAGTTTGTATTTAAGGATGAGGAAAAGCCGCCATTGACGCTGGTATTTTTTGATGTCGCCGGTGAGGGAATGGTAGATCAGGACTATCTGGGACTGCATGGACAGCATATTAAGAATTCTGCAGGTATTCTCTTTATGGTCGATCCACTGCAAATCCGCTCTATTCGGGAGCGCATTAAGATTAACCTTGGCGATAAGCCGGGTGAATGGGTCTCGCAATATGATGAACCGCGTGATGTCGTACTTACGATGTTCGGCGATTTTATCGCTTATCAGG
>NZ_WUDQ01000295.1:0-4491 GCF_009827695.1 Paenibacillus sp. OT2-17
GGCCACAGGAATGATGCATATAAAGCAGATACTACTCCTGTTGTATAAATCGCAGTGACAGCTATATTCAGAATAATTAGACGCTTGGGTATCGCTCCACTAATCAGTGAAGTAAGCATTGACCAAGTGGGGCGCTTTATGTAGTAGCCTGCATGTTTCCAGCGACTTCGCAGCATTAAATGACGCACCATAGCCGGAATAGATCCGGTATGCTCCAAATGCACAATCCATCTGGCTGACATGCGTACCACTGTTGGATACAGTAATATAGCAAGCATGGTTCCAACGGTTGCTGCCAGCAGTACCCCATGCATATATAGTTCCAGTCTAATATCCGTTCCGCCCACTTGTGTTGCAGCTTTAGCCTGATCGACCATCCCTCCAAGTAAAGGCCCCTGCACCATGTTAGAGGTGCGTGAAACCAACAGCAGCATCCCCGCAACGGTTAACGCCAATCCAATCCGACGCGCTCGCAAACCACCAAGTCGAAGAGCATAGGACAAGCTATCTGTAGTATGAATGATGATAGTCAGCAAAAAAACAAAACCCCAGGCAAGCAAATACTTCACTCCTTTTTCTGGTATTCTGCACACCATTATACGCTTTTTCTCAAGATACATTTTACAATATATTCATTTCTTTGATTTCCGTTTGTTTAAGCCGACAACGGGTAATACATAATACATCATCTGTTATAAGGAGTGTTCAACTATGCCTTGGAACAAACATGATTACCCTCCATCCATGAAAAACCTGGAGCCTCGTGTGCGAGAAAAAGCCGTCGATATTGCTAACGCCCTACTCCATGACGGCTATGAAGAAGGGCGCTCGATTGCGATTGCCACTTCCCAAGCCGAGGAATGGAACGATAATCATCCAGCCGAGCAAGATGAGAAACCGACAAAACATGAAAAACAGCATTCGAGCGAAAATCTGCACAACCATCATTCCGCTTCTTCCGATGCAAAGGAACCCATTCATGTGGTGCCGCACGAGGATCACTGGGCAATCAAAGAAGAGGGACACAACCAGCCTATTTCAACCTTTAAACACAAAAATGAGGCGATTGACGAAGCTCAAAGTTTTGTAGAACGCCAACAGATTTCTGCAATTATTCATGACCGGAATGGACGCATTCATTCAACTTTAAAGCCTTCCTGATAGAAGCTGAATACAGCGAAAGGGTGTTACGTAAGAAGATTTCTCTCCTGACGTAACACCCTTTCCTTATTGACGAAGGCTGTGGACGACCGGCACTGTTTTGGCAACCACCTTTTTAGCGGGAATAGCCGCTGGCAGTACCTTTTTCACAGGTCGGTGCAGTTGGAACGTGGTCGTCCATGTAATTATTTTTCCGGCAAGCCACACAGCCAGTATTGTAAACATTGTTTCCTTCATAGGCAGATACAACAATGATAATCCCAGTACGATGATGTCACTGACAATAAACACGTTGCCGATTTTCCACCCGCGCCACTCACTGATCAGCAGAGATAGGATATCATCGCCCCCGGTTGCTCCACCGAATCGCAGTACGATTCCGGCTCCCAAACCTGTAAGCACCCCACAAAGTAGAGCAGCTATCAGCAGATTTCCATGTAGATCTATAACCAGAGTCGAATACTTCTCAAATCCTGCATAAAACAGTGAAAAAGCGACGGCTCCGATTAACGCAAGCAGCATAAATCTTCTGCCCTTCAGTACCCATGCCAGCAATATGACGGGAATATCAAGCAACAACATACTCCATGCTGGAGATATGCCAAATGCGTAATGTCCCAGCAGGGCCAAGCCTGCAAAGCCGCCTTCTGACAAATGATTTTGAGCATTAATGTGATAGTACGTAAAAGCTAAAATGCATGTTCCGAGCAACATGACAGCAATCTGTCTCAATGCTCCATTGTTCACGATAGATTCGTAAGTTTTCCTCATACAGGCTCCCTCGGTTTCTCGTAAGTTTGATGTGGATGAACCCACTCTTACGGAAGCTACCGGGTAAGATGTGCCTGGAGGACTTGGTCCTTCGCATGTACAATCCCCTCTTCCGCAGAGTTGGCTTTCGCAACTTGACGTTACTCCGCGGAAAAGCTAAGTATAAGACAGATCAAATCGTTTCCAAATCGTCCTTTGGGGAAGTATCCTTCGGGGACACATGGTATCCTGATCCTTTCTTTTGTGGAATAAAACTCCGACATTTCTGTGGTGCATATAATTCTATAATTTATTATACCACACCTTGTCACCTGCTAAACAGCTTGCTTTTTTGCTGCACCATATTTTATTTTATGTGTGAGCATGCTTTATTGTATGTGCGAATTAACGCATTATACCGAAGGTTTGGCGAATGCACATTTAATATAATAACCAAAGCGTATTTTATTTCTGTTTAGATTATTATCCACTTAATTTGGCGGTTCTACGCTGGTTGGCCATAAACACGCCTCCAAGTATAAGGACCAGCCCGGTCAGAACGTTCCAGCCGATATGTTCATTCAGGAGCAAAAAGCCCCATACAATGGCACTTACTGGTACAAAATACGTCACCGAAGAAGCAAATTCCGCACTCCCCCGCAAAATCATGTAGTTGAACAAAATATATGCAACTCCTGATCCCAAAACTCCCAGTCCTATAAGAGAACCCAATACACCTGGGTCAGAAACAATCGACAAATCAGGTCTCTCCACAATTGCCATCATAATGCCACCCCCTACCGCAGCACCAAACAGTGTCGCAAAGGTAGCCTGATACATGGAAAGATTGGAGAGAAAACGTTTGGAGAGCTGTGTTCCAAATCCGTAGCAGAGAGTCGCAAGCAGCATACATCCAAAACCCACAGGATCAACAGAAATAATAGATGCAGGATTAATACCCAATAAAATAATGATTCCTACAAAAGCGAGACCCATTCCTAACCACTGCATTCGATGAAAAATAGCCCCGAAAAAAACAAGCCCCACCAACATGGTCCATATTGGCGTGGTGGCATTCAATACAGAAGCCATGCTGCTAGCTATTCTGGTCTCGCTAAAACCGATCAATGTCCATGGCAAAACCATGTTGACCAAAGCTACCAGAATAACCGATTTCCACGGAATGCTTTTGATTTCAAACGGCCTGCGCATAAGTAGCATTAATAAGACGATAAAAATAAATCCAAAGCTGGATCTGAGAAATACAATCGTCCACGGCCCTACTTGATGTAGCAACAACACCTTGATAAACATAAACGAACCGCCCCAAATGAGGCTCAACAATAATAAAGCTGCATATAACGAACGTGACAATATGTATACCTTCTTTCTCTACTTTCTTAAGTTAAATAGTAAAGGCTGACCGCAGCCAGAACGATCTCCCCTTTTATGTAAGTTTTTATCCAATAGCTTAACATAAACTCTGTTTGACTGTCATTGGCGATAAACGCATGAATTCTTTACACAAAGGCACATAGGATATCGCTCCCTACCACTTTTCCAATAATTGATGATTGCTTTAGTAATGGAAAAATTCCTATGATGGGGGAGGTATAAACAGAACGTATGTTCTACATACTGATTATATATTGTATTCTTACTCGGAGTAAAGGAGATTTTTATGCCAAACCAAAAGACACTAAACCACAAGAATAAAGCTCCTTTGCCTTCTGAAGAAGACGCAGGGCTGATCAAGATCTGTGTACTTCTAACTCTTGTGCTGGATGTGCTGGAACGAGACATTCGTATTATAAATACCTCTCCTCTAAAAATGCCCGATTTGTATGTTCGTAGCCTGACTGGAGTACAACAGCGCGTAGCTGTTCAATTAGCAGAGACAAAGGCGCGAATGAAAACACTAGGGGTTAAAATTTACAGCGAAATCCGAAATCATGAAGGCATAGAGGTTTTGTATGTATGCCGTGGCTATCAAAGGCGTTTTTTCATGCTTTCATCCTTTGCCCGCAGCGAGGTCCGACGGAAACTGGGACATTATCTGGGAATTGACCCCACCCAAGATTAAGCCCCCTTGTAATCTCGTCTCTGGTTCTTGCACGATTAATTTTCATTCCCTGCAAAATAACCAACCCACCTCCCATTTATCAACCTAAATTAAATTCTAGTATAAAACTATTGCGTTACGTGAAGTGAAGGTGATTCGAGAATGGATAAGTCACCATATCATGGATAAACTCAATCCATTTGACACACATTATGCCTATCTCATCCAAAAAGGAGGTGCTCTCTTGGCTGGACATGACGCAGCTTCCGTTGAATTAAGTAGGAATGTTTCCTTTATTGAGCAAGCCCTTTTTTATACGGATGATTTAAAAAAGCAGGCGATTTCCGTTGACGGCAAAGACGGTATGCTGCTCTATATTGATTCGCTCGTAGATCAGGAGATGATTCAAACTCATATCCTGAGTGCCTTATATGAGAAAACCGATGCAGTCTCTCATCAAATGTTCACCACCTTAAGCAGTCAAAAAGACACCGACCTTCAAAATGCTGCTGATTCGC
>NZ_WUDQ01000296.1:0-4489 GCF_009827695.1 Paenibacillus sp. OT2-17
AGAGTTGATGGCAGTTTTATACCATTATCTTTTAAAGTATGTACCATTATATTCAGCATTGATGGTACAAAGTTTACATGGGTTATCTTATGCTTGTTTATTACCTCTACTAACTCCATAGCTTCCTTTTCCACACCTTGGCGTGATATTACAAGCTTTCCTCCGTTGAGGAACCAGCCAAATATCTCAGCTACGGATACGTCAAAGGTATAAGTTGTTTTAAATAGAAAAGCGTCTTCCGCTTTAAGCGGATACATGGCCTGGAGGGCTGTAATTATGTTTACAACGCTAGTATGCTCAATCATTCCACCTTTGGGCTTCCCTGTCGAACCTGATGTATAAATGACGTACGCAAGGTCCGAGGGTTTGTTTACATTTTCAAGCTTTGAGTTCTCTTCATTTAAATATTCTTCCTCCAGATATATAATATCCGCATCAATCTGCTTATTTTCCATAAAGGTCCTGGAGGTCAAAAGGATCTGGGAACCACTATCGTCCAACAAATACTTTATCCTTGTATCAGGATAATTAGGATCTATCGGCAGATACGCCCCTCCAGCTTTCAATATGGCAAATATCCCCACAATCATCTCAAATGAACGTTCGGCCATAATTCCTACAATACGGTCAGGCTTTACCCCTTTGTTCCTCAATACTCTGGCCAAATGATTTGCCTTTCCGTTCAATTCCCTGTAAGTCAAGTGCTTGTCTTCATATACCACAGCTATGTTGTCAGGTGTCCTTTCCACCTGCTCAGCAAACAGCTCATGTATGGTTTTGTCCTGCGGATAGTCTTTCTTAGTATCATTAAAGTCTATCAGCAACTGCTTTCTTTCTTCATGACTTAATATAATAAGCTTGTCAACTAACCCTTTGGGGTTATGGATAAACATATTTAAAATATTAATAAAATAGTCTATACACTCTTCTGCCTGTTTTCTTTCCAATACTTTGTCCGAGTAGATCAAGCTTATATTAAGATCATCGAATGTATTACTTACTGTAAAGTCAAGACTTGTATTGGTTGCTTCATATTCATCAACTGAAATTCTATCTTTAACATCACCGATTTCTTTGTTTATTATCTCGTTATATATATGAAAATCCACATAATTGAATATGGTATCAAATAAAGGATTTTCCTCTTTGTTTTCTTTTCCGCCCAGGATATTTATGATCTCAAATAAAGGCAGTCTTCCATAAAGCTTTAAGTTTATTAATTTCTTTTCTGCAACTTTTATCAATTCCTCCCATATATCGATTTTATCAAAACACATTTTGACGGGAACCGTATTTAAGAAGCACCCCAGCATCTTATCTCCATCTTCGCATACAGGTCTGTTATTTTCTACCAAACCTACGACAAAGTCATCCTCGTATGAAAGCATATTGAGCATATAAGTGTATGCAGCAAAGCAAAGTGTCTTTAAGCTTACATCATATCTTCTGGCAGTACTTCTTAAATCACCTAAAAATTCCTGACTTAAATGGCGTGTTACATGGTCTACTTTATAAGATTTTTTTGTTTTTCCATGAATATTTGCAGGCATATTCAACCTTTTATATTCACTTAATTCCTCTCTCCAATAATTAATTACTTCCTGGTTGTCCTTAATTGTCATTTGGTCTGCTATATAATCTTTATAGCTGCATTTAAGCCGTGTTGGTATATAATCTTTTTCTTGCTTAAGCTTAGAGTATAGGTTTGAAACTTCCGTAATCAATGAAGCAACACTCCAGCCATCCAGGATAGCATGGTGGAATATCAGAACCAGACAAATATGGTTTGCGTCAAGTTTGAATATTCTTATCCTCCAAAGGGGCTTTGATATATCAAACGGATTCGCTCTGTCATTTTCCAAATATTTGTTTATATACTCAACCTGCCCTGTCCTGCTAAAATTCATGATATCTATCTGCTCAATATCAAGACTACTGCCCTTGTAAACAATTTGCACAGGAGTTTCAAAATCCTCTAAATTAAAAACCGTCCTTAAAATATCATGTTTTGACGTCATTAGAAGCATCGCTTCTTTAAATGCTGGGAAATCAAAGTCTTTGTCATTCAGATGAAATGCAAATTGGTCATGATAAACTGCATTTTCATAGTCTTTTTTGGAATGATAAATCATACCCAGCTCTATGTGACTCATCGGATATATATCTTCCATGTCCGAAGGTAACTTTTCTGAGAGAGTTTCATTCATCAATATTCGCTGTTTAAATAACTCCAGTTCTTCCCTTGCTTTACCCATCTTACTGTTAAAAGCTTCCGTATCTTTTACTTTTAAGAATGCAGACAATCTCTCAATATCAGGATTCATGTATATATCCCTGATTTGGATGTTTATATCCAACTTTTTGCATATTGTGCTGACTAATGATATTGCACGTATAGAATCTCCGCCTATTTTAAAGAAGTTGTCCCTTATTCCTACCTGTTTTGCTCCAAGCACTTCCTGCCATATTTCAACCAGTTTCTCTTCCACTTCATTCCGCGGCGCTACATATTCTGTTCCCGTACTCATACTTCCGTCAGGCTCGGGCAATGCTTTCCTGTCTATTTTTCCATTAGGGGTCAATGGCAGCTTTTCCATCTGCATAAAGTAAGAAGGGATCATGTAGTCCGGGAGCTCTTTTGACAAGTGTTCCCTCATCCCCTGTACGGTTATTTCTTGATCCGGTACGACGTACGCACAAAGATACTTATTTCCGTCAGCTCCTTCTTTGTCCAATACCACTGCTTCTTTTATTGTTTCATGCTTTAATAACCGGTTCTCTATTTCACCCAGTTCTATCCTGTAGCCTCTTATCTTTACCTGATGGTCGATCCTGCCCAGATATTCTAGGTTGCCGTCAGGCAGCCACCTTGCCAGGTCACCTGTCCTGTACATCCTTTCACCCGGTGCGAATGGGTTTGCTGCGAATTTTTCTTCTGTAAGTTCCGGTCTGTTCAAGTACCCTCTTGCCAGTCCATCCCCTGCTATACATAGTTCTCCCGCTACTCCTATCGGCTGCAGGCCCTTTTCCTTACTCACAACATATAACTTAATGTTATCTATGGGCTTTCCTATAGGTACAAGCTCCAATTCTTCTTCCGTAGAGCAGCCAAAGTAGGATACATCTACTGTTGCTTCTGTTGGTCCGTACAGGTTATGCAGGCTTGTTCCTTTTTCTTTGTACAGCAGCTTGTTGAACTTTTCTACTTGCTTCAGGTTCAGTGCTTCTCCACTGGCAAATACCTGCTTTAAGCTTGCTATTTCCTCTATTATCCCCTTTTCCTCTACATACTCTAAAAATACACTCAACATGGATGGTACAAAGTGCATTGTGGTAACTTTATTTTTTTCGATTGCCTTCACGATTTCTTCCGGATTTTTTTCTCCTCCCGGTATCAGCAGGCAGACTTTGGCCCCAGTAAAGCTCCACCACAATAATTCCCATACCGATACGTCAAAGGTATAGGGAGTTTTCTGCAGGATCACATCACCTTCAGCTATCGGGTATTGCTTCTGCATCCAGTTGATCCGGTTGATTACGGAGTAGTTCTCTATCATTACCCCTTTGGGTTTGCCGGTAGAACCGGATGTATATATTACATAAGCCAAGTTTTCAGGTTTACTAATTAACTTTGGATTTGATACATCCCCAGTAAATAGTTCCTGATTTTCTATGCTAATAAATTCAGCATTTCTGTAACTACCTTTAGCATTTATAAATTTATCCTGTATCAGAATAATTTGGCTGCCACTGTCATCAAGCATAAACTGGATCCTGTCTTCAGGGTATTCAGGAGCTATGGGTAAATAAGCCCCCCCAGCTTTTAGGACAGCCATGATCCCTATGATCATTTCCGGGGAACGTTCTACCATAATTCCCACTACACTATCAGGTTTTATTCCCTTTTCTCTTAATTTTCTGGCCAGTTGGTTTGCCTTTTCGTTTACTTCCTTATAAGTCAGTTGTTTATCTTCAAACACTACAGCAATATTATTGGGTGTCTTTTCTACCTGCTCTTCAAACAGTTGATGTATAGTCTTATCCTTAGGATACCGGACCTTTGTATCGTTAAAGTCATATAGTATTTTCTGCTTTTCTTCCTGTGAAAGCATATCAATTTCTGACAACCTTTTTCCAGGATAAACCGTTATCTCTTCCAGAACATTAAGGTAATGGGCTGCAAACCTTTCTACAGTCTCTTTCTTGAACAGCCTTGTGGCATATTCCAAATCAAATGCAATACCTTCCTGGGTTTCCCGAGCATTTAATGTCAAGTCAAATTTGGATATTCTAAATTCATTTGTATAGGGTATAAACTTAAGCCTATCTATCTTCAATTCTGATGAGCCGGTATTTTGCAATACAAACATAGTATCAAAAAGAGGATTCCTGCTCATATCCCTCTTTACATTAAGCTTTTCCACCAGTTCTTCAAACTGGTAGTCCTGATTTTCATAAGCCCTTATAGAGTTTTCCCTTACTTCCTTTA